>CALVOH010000011.1 GCA_944350225.1 uncultured Clostridia bacterium
CAGATGATAAGAGGAATATAATCGCTCTTTTTATTTTGTCTATTTACTGCTAATAAAATGTCATTAATTTGTCTATTTAATGGTGTGACTCTATATGTTGGAGGTTTGCAAACATAACCCAATAGATCGATGTTATTTTTATCAATTTGACTTGTTTTTGGGTATACAGATTTGCAAAAAACTGAAAGTATCAATTTGCTTTTCCCATTAATCTCTTGATTATACGAACGAAAATCGCCATTTATTTCGATCTCCTCGCCTACGCTAAAATCGGTAAATGAAACAGTTTTAAGTAAATTTTCGCTAATTGTTACCGGCAAACTGTCAACAGCACCTGAAAGTCTGTTGACATCTAAAATAAATTCATAAAATCTTTCTCCCCCGCCAAATTCATGACTAAAAACAGGGCTTGACGAAACCTTTCCTGAAAGTGTAACTTCATTCTTTCTTAAGTTTTGCATAATAAACTCATCTCCTTTAAAATAATAAATTATTAGTATTTTTCCCCGTGAAAACGGATTTTAAAACGCTATTGACCGAGATTATGTTGCACGCCGTTTCTATCAATTTCAAAATTGTCTTGATAGATCAATTCGCCCACACTTGTGATTTCGTAACCTTGCAAAGTAAGTCTTTCTAAAATAAGTTTTAGCCCATCAATAATATTATCGGAATTGTTGTGCATCAAAATAATTGACCCATTTTTTACATTATCCATAACTCTGGCACACATTTGAGAAGCTGTTAACCCCTTCCAATCCAGCGTGTCGACATCCCACTGAATTGTTTTTAAACCCAATTCGTCAGCTTTTGATATGAGCTCATCATTGTACGAACCGAACGGTGCACGAAAAAGTTCAACCTTTTTACCAGTCAGTTTCTCAATCTTTTCCGTAGAACTTACTAGTTCGCTTTTCATTGTCTCCCCATCAAGTTTTACCATGTCAGGATGATTTTCCGAATGAGTCCCTATTTCAATGCCATCATCTGCCAGCATTTTTACCAAGTCCTCATTTTCATCTACCCAAAATCCAACAAGGAAAAATGTTGCATTGACGTCATATTCTTTAAGCACAGCGACAATATCCTTGGTCTTATCAGCTCCCCATGCAGCATCAAATGAAATAGCCACTTGTTTTTTGTCAGTTTCAACGCTATAAATCGGGACTTTTCTTGTTGAATAACCGAAAAATACCTCAGCAAGCTGGACTCCTCCAAATGAAATTGTCAGCAAAATTACAACTGCAAGCATAGCAACAAAAATTTTGATTGATCTAGATTTGATTACAACAAAACTGCGCATCACAAACCTCGCTTTTATCTTAAAATATTTGACCTCTCATCGCAAAAGCATCTTTCAGCATAATATGTCTAAAACATGCGAGCGATGTCGAAAACCTAACCTACTTTACTTAACGGATAAAAAAAATATGCAAAAATTTGTTATATTTTTAAAAATAAAAAAAATCTCGGCAAGCCGAGACTTTTTTTAAAATTTAACAAAATTTATATATACCTAAAAATCGTTTTTTGATAACTTGCTCACCCGGAGTCAACCTTTCTTGTGGCTTAAATTTTTTCGTGTCGAGAGTGAGGATTTTCAATCCAAAATCCACCGCAATTACAGGATTTTTGGTCGAAACACAAGCAAAATTGACTTTGTCGTTTTCCTGCAATACTACGTATCTTAATCCCTTTCTGTAACGACTGCCCTTTCCAAAACTAGTTACATCAATCTTCTTTATATGACCACTTTCAGTCGCAACAACTGTCTGATCACCACCACTGACAATCCCTGCATATATCACTTTGTCGCCTTCTTCAAGATTTATTCCCTTAACACCTGCTGAAATTCTTCCTTGAAGAGGTATTTCATTTGCTTCAAAAACAAGCGACATTCCACTTTCGGTAAGCATCAGCACAGACGAATTAGATGTGCAATATTCAACATTTAAAAGCATATCGCCCTCATTTATCTTTACAGCTTGATAAAAACTTTTTACAGTTATAGTGTCATCATAAGTCGATCGCTTTGCCATTCCATCCTTGGTAAAGAAAACGATTTCATTTCCCTTGCCTGCAACAAGCATTGTCACTGCTCTTTCATTTGGATGCGCAGTGGAGTCTAAATCATGTATTGAAAAACCTTTGTCTCTCCACTTGCATTCTTTAAGTTTGTCAACAGTGGTTTTTACCACATTTCCACGATCGGTAAAAATCAAAATTAAATCATTCGCCGTGCAGAACAAAACTTGTGAATGAACATCGCACAGTGTCGAACCGTCAATCAAATTTTTATTAGACATTGAATAGTTTTTACTTGTAACCTTTTTAACAGTCCCAGCTGCCGTAACTGCAACAACAAAGTTTGCCGTAGAGGAATCATCAACAACTTTTTCAAGTTTAATTTCATTTGATCCCCCAACACTGCTTTTTCTAGGAGTCGCATATGATTTTTTAATCTCTAAAATCTCTTTTTTTACAACATTGAGCTGTTCTGTTTTGGAATTTAATATTTTAGTCAGTCTTTCAATAGTCTGTTTTAATTCTTCAATTTCCGCTTTAAGTTTTTCTTCTTCTAAATTTACAAGTCTTGCCAACCTCATATCAAGGATTGCCTGCGTTTGTTTTTCTGAAAAACCAAATTTTTCTTTAAGCTTAATTTTAGCATCTGAAACATTTGCACTTGATTTGATGATTTTAATAACAGCATCAATGTTTGCTATTGCCTTAATTAGCCCTTCGACAATGTGAGCTCTCTCCTTTGCAGAATTTAGGTCAAATTTTGTGCGCCTAACTATCACTTCACGTTGATATTCTGTGTAATATGAAATGATATCCATGAGCCCCATCTGTCGTGGTTTACCACCTGCGATTGCTACCATATTAAAAGCAAATGACGTCTGCAAATTGGTTGATTTAAACAATATTTCGAGTATTTTTTTCGGGTCAGCGTCTTTTTTTAGTTTTATAACGCCTCTCATTCCATTTTTGTCAGACTCATCACGAACATCACTTATGCATGAAAGTTTATCTTTGTTGTTATCTTTGAGTTCAACTATCTTTTGTAATAAAAGCGATTTGTTGACCTGATAAGGAAGCTCTTTTATGACAAGCGTCGTTTTATCACCATTTGTCTCTATACCAACTTTTGCGCGTATTATTATCTTACCCTTGCCGGTGGCATATGCTGTTTTAAGACCATCGTCGCAAATTAACTCACCGCCTGTTGGAAAATCAGGCCCTTTTATTATGGTCATCATTTGGTCAAGAGTGATTTTTGGATTGTTGATGTAAGCAACAACGCCATCGATGACTTCACCCAAATTATGTGGTGGTATGTTTGTCGCAACACCAACTGCAATCCCGGAAGCGCCGTTTACAAGCAAATTTGGAAATCGCCCAGGCAATATGTCTGGTTCACGCAAGGTGTCATCAAAGTTTAAACTCCATTTAACAGTGTCCTTGTCAATATCACGTAAAAGCTCCATAGCAAGAGGCGCAAGCTTTGCCTCGGTGTAACGCATAGCGGCAGGGCTGTCGCCATCAATTGAGCCAAAGTTTCCGTGTCCTTCAACAAGTGGAGCTCTCATGACAAAATCTTGGCTTAATCTAACCATAGCATCATAAACGGAACTATCTCCGTGTGGGTGATACTTACCCATACATTCACCAACAATTCTAGCTGATTTTTTGAATGGTTTTTCTGGTTCTAACCCAAGTTCTAACATAGAATAGAGTATTCTTCTTTGAACAGGCTTTAACCCGTCTTCTACTCTTGGCAAAGCACGATCTAAAACGACGTGTTCTGTGTAAGGAATCATCGAATCGTGCAAAACTTCTTCTAAAGATCTATAAATTATTTCATCTGCCATCTTGCACTCTCCTAACTCTTATACTCATTTAAAAATGTGTCAACACGATCAAAATTTGCATGTTTTGAAATGTAGTCCTTTCTCGCCTCAATGTCATCGCCCATAAGTGTTACTACCATCTTTTCTGCCTCTGCCGCGTCTTCAATTGTTACTTGAATCAATGTGCGTTTTTCAGGATCCATTGTAGTTTCAAAAAGCTGGTCGGGGTTCATCTCCCCCAAACCTTTGTATCTTTGAACCATATATCCTTTGCCTGCTTTTGCCGTTACAGCAGGTAGCTCGGCATCTGAATAAACATATTCTTCAAAACCTTTTTTTGAAACTTTATACAGTGGAGGTAACCCAATAAACACGTGCCCGTCGTTGATCAATTCCCTCATATACCTATAAAAGAACGTCAACAAAATAGCACGGATATGCGCACCGTCTTGATCGGCATCGGACAAAATTATAACTTTGTTATACCTTAATGAAGACAAATCAAAATCTTCACCAATACCCGTTTCCAAAGCGGAGATTATAGTTCTAATCTCTTCATTGCCTAACACTTGGTCTATCCTCTTCTTTTCTGCGTTTAAAGGTTTCCCGCGAAGTGGTAAGATCGCTTGAAAAGAGCGATCTCTTCCTTGTTTTGCACTACCACCGGCAGAATCTCCTTCAACAATAAACAATTCAGCTTTTTCACGATTTTTTGATGATGAGGCAGCAAGTTTTCCAACCAAGTTAAAGTTATCAGCCGAGTTTTTAGCACGAGAAAGCTCCTTTGCTCTGCGAGCTGCTTCTCTCGTTTTTGCGGCGCCTTTTGCTTTTTCTAAAATTATGTTTGCAACGCTAGACGACTGTTTGCGACTCAAAAACTCTTGCAATCCTTTTATTGCCAACGATTCGACTTTAACCCTAGCTTCAGGATTTCCAAGTTTTGTTTTTGTCTGACCTTCAAATTGAACATTGTTCATTTTAACAGACAAAACAATTGTCATGCCTTCACGAAAATCTTCACCTAAAAAATTTGCCTCTTTTTCTTTAAGAAAATTGCTTGCACGCGCGTAATCATTAAAGACTTTCGTTATTGCAGATCTTGCACCCGTTTCATGTGTTCCGCCTTCGGTAGTTGGAATATTGTTGACATATGAAAAACAATTTTCTGTGTAAGAATCGGTGTAAATTAGAGCAAGTTCCATTTTAAAATTGTCATCTTCTTGCTCTATATATATTGGCTCATTATAAAGTTTGACTTTGCCTTCAACCAAATATTTCGCAAAATCTGCAATTCCACCTTCAAAATGGAAAAAGTCTTCATTACCCCCGATTGTATCTACTACTCTAATTTTTAAATTTTTATTTAAAAAAGCTAATTCCCTCGCCCTTTTAGAAATAACTTCAAAACTAAACTGCTGTTTGCCAAAAATCAATTCGTCAGGCAAAAACGAAACTTTTGTCCCTGTAATATTGCTTTTCCCAGTCTCTGTTAGTTGCTTTACAACCTGTCCACCATGGACTTTTCCATCCTCGCCTAAAACTGATTCAAACCTCATGTTGTAGGTTTTTCCATTTCTGTTTACAGTAACATCGCACCATTTTGAAAGCGCGTTGGTAACAGAAGCACCAACGCCATGTAATCCACCTGAAAATTTGTAATTGGACGTGTTAAATTTACCACCAGCATGCAAAGTCGTGTAAACGACTTCCACACCTGATTTGTTCATTGTAGGATGTTTGTCAACAGGAATCCCCCTTCCGTCATCTTCAACCGTTGCACTTCCATCTTGATTAAGCGTGATTGTGATTGTGCTACCATAACCACTTGAAATCTCATCAATTGCGTTGTCAACGATTTCCCACAGTATATGGTGATAACCCTTTGGCCCTGTCGTGCCGATATACATTCCAGGCCTAAGTCTAACAGCATCAAGCCCCTCTAATACAACTATATCTTTTGCTTCATACTTAGATGTCATTTGCTCTCCAATGTGTTTTATTTTATATTAGATTATATCATATTCGGCAATTTTAACCAAATTTTTTTAAAAGCTTTAATTATGTATATTTATGCATTTTTATGTATTTTTATTTTTAAATAAATATCAAACTATTTGCGTAAAATATTAAAATAAAAGGAAGAAATATGAAAAGAATAGTTTTTACCGGCGGAGGAACAGCTGGGCACATCTATCCAAATCTTGCTATTGCAGAAGAACTAAAAAATTTTGAAAAACATTATATTGGCACAAATGGTATGGAAAAAGAAATAGTTCAAAAAGAAAAGGATTTTACTTTCCACGAGATAGACGCAGTAAAGCTCGATAGAGCAAAAAAATTGAGAAATTTGAAAATACCTTTTAAGCTTATAAAAAGCGTTTATCAAGCAAAAAAGATACTAAAAACTTTAAGGCCAAATGTTATCTTTTCAAAAGGTGGTTTCGTGGCATTGCCTGTCGCAATTGCAGGTAAAATGTTGCATATACCAATTATCACACATGAATCTGATTTGTCTATGGGGGTAGCAAACAAATTAATTTCCAAGATTGCAAACTTCACCTGCACAACATTTTATGAAACGAGCAAACTTGGTAAAAAATTTGTTTGGACCGGTCAACCAATTAGAAAACAACTATACCTTGGCAATAGAGAAAGAATACTTACAAAATTGAAGTTTCCTAATAAAAAAATTGTTCTTGTTGTAGGTGGAAGCCTTGGTGCAAAAAAAATAAATGCACTTTTTCAAGAGCCAGAATTTTTAACTGATGAATTTTGTGTCATCCATAGCACTGGAAAAAATAATATAGAAAATTTTACACAAAAAGAAAATTATTTTCCAATAGCATATCTAGATCCTATAGCAGATTATTATGCCGTCGCAGATTTGGTAATCACACGTGCTGGCTCAGGTGTAATCAACGAACTTTTAGCTTTAAAAAAACCTATGCTCATGTTGCCTCTTTCAAAACAAGCTTCGCGAGGCGATCAAATAGAAAATGCCAAACTTTTCGTAAAACTTGGATATGGTGAGATGATTTTAGATGAAGATCTCAGCAAAGAAAATTTAAAACAAACAGTTCAAAATATGATAAAAAATATTGAAAAATACAAAAAAAATCTTCAAAAAGCAGAAAAAAACAATGCAAATAAAAAAATTAGTGAATTAATTGAGAAGTTTTGTTAAGTTTGGATAGCCAAAACCTTCTAAATTTCTATTGTAAGAAATTGGCTTGCATACTGAAAGTAATTTTCTTTTCGCTTCATCAGGAGTAATGTTTGGATTTTTCTCGCATAACAAACACATAGCGCCAGCTATCATAGGTGTGGCTACACTTGTTCCACTAAGTTTGGTATATCCACCGCCATTTTTACAGGAAATGATGTCAACAGCAGGTGCGACCAAATCAGGTTTAAATGATTTAAAAGATGGTCCTCTAGAAGAAAAATCTGCTATTTCAAAAAATGTTGAAGAAAAATTATTGTCATCCAACCGATTGTCGTCCATACCTCCAACTGTTATTAACCTTTTGCTTACGCCAGGGCTTTTAATTGATTGAAATTCAGGTCCACTATTACCCGCCGCAGCCACAACAATAATTCCACTTTTCCAAAGCTCCTCTGCACCGTTCATAATTGGATCGTTTAACCCTAATGGTTCACTGCCAAAACTCATGCACACAACTTTTATCTTATATTTTTTATGATTTTCATAAACCCACTGCATAGCATTTAAAATTTTGTTTGAATAAGCTTCGCCTTTTAAGTCCAATGCTTTTAAGGCATATATATTCGCTCTGGGAGCAAATCCCATGTATTTGCCTCCACTTAATGCTCCATTACCAGCACAAACTCCGGCGACAAAAGTTCCATGTCCATTGTCGTCATATGCGTATGTTTTTTCACCAACAAAATCAACAAATTTTTTTATACGGTTTTGACCAATTAAAAAATCTGAATGTCTAAACAGTCCAGTGTCAATAAAAGCAACTCCCACCCCATCACCATTCAAAACACCTTGTGGGCTAGCAAGAACATTTCGTGCAACATTTGTAAGTGCAAGCGCTGACGCATTTATGGATATGTAACGAACACTCGCGAGCTTTGATAAGTATAAAAGTTGCTCACGTGTTGCTTTTATAAAAAAGGATTTTATGAATAAATATTCGTTTATAATTTCAATATCTTTTGATATTAAGATTTTTTTTAATCGGCTATAATCATTTGCACTCACAAAGCAAGCTTGTTTTTCATTGACAGAAAACACTCTCGGAGCAAGTAATCTTTGGTCTATTTTCATTTTAAATTCTCTATTAAATTTTTTAAATTTTGATATGTTTCATCAGGCAAAAAAGCTCGAACTGATTCGACGCTTCTTATTAGCATTTCTGCGTCAAACGACCCCTCATCTTTACGTTTTTTTACCTCTTGGGCAAGACGTGCGCTTAACGAATCATTGTCTAATTTTGAAAATTCGTCATAACTTTTTTTTAAATCATCTTGACTAAAAGTCTTGTTGTTTTGCTTCGTTTCTTTTTCTTTTTGCACAAAGCTTTGCTTCTGTTCAAATTTAAAATCTGAAAAATTTTTGCTCATTATTCCCTCTTTACACATTAGCAATATATGTCACAACAAAAAATTTTTCTACATTTGTCGCAAAAAAAATAACTCACGCATATATATTGATATGAATTTTAAAGACAATCTCCCTTTATATCCGCCTGAAGCATACAAAGAACAAACCAATACAAATTTTGTCAACACAGAAAAAAATATGCAAAACGCAGGCAATCAAAACTCATCTTTTGGCGCCAATAACCCGTTGATGCCACTGCTTTTTAAAATGCTGTTAGGTGGTCAAAATTCATCAAGTCTTTCTCAAAATGCATTAGAATCGTTGACAAACTCATCAGATGCCAACCCCTTACTTGGAATTTTGTCGTCAATGGCTTCTCCTCAAAACAAAAAAAAATCTTCCGAGCAATCTAGCCCGAAAGAAAAAGTTTTTCCTGACAATTAATTTTCTTTTTCGTAATATTGCGCCTGTGAAACGACAGAACCATTTTTAAAATAAACTTTTCGTTTGCAGAATCTATCTGCAATTTTTTCATCCGTTGTAGCAAGGATCAATGTTGTTTGAGGTGTTTTTAGTTTCTGTAAAATTTCTTCTATTATTTCTATATAAAATTCTGAAAGATGATCAAATATGTTGTCAATCATCAAAAAATCAAGTTTTCTAAACGAAAGCCTTATCAAAGAGAGAATATATTTTTCCTCAACAGATAAGTTTGCCACTTTTTCATCTTTGATCTTTTCTAGCGAAAATTCTATAACGGCTTCATTGATTTTGCTCTCTATCTCTTCAGCTGGAAGCTTGCGCTCATTTAATATATATTTAAGATTTTCATAAACCGTTTTATTTTCTAAAAACACAGGTGATGCAGGCACATATCCAGCGCTGATGTCCGAACGAAAATTTACCTTTTTTAAAGGTCTATCTTTTAAATAAACCTCCCCTTTTGTAGGTTTTTCAAACTTTGCAATAACCCTAAGCAAACTCGTTTTGCCACTATCGTCTTGCCCAACCAAAGCGACCGACTCTCCGTCTTCAACTTCGATGTTGATATCATAAAGGGCATAAAACTCTCTCGTGTATTTTAAAAATAAATGTTTAATTGAAAGCATAACAAACTCCTATGCTTTATTTTACATTATTTTTTTAAAAAAACAAAACTATTTTAAATCACAATTTAGCACAAAGTCGTCGCTTATAGGTTCGGTGTTTAACAATACGTAGCCAGTTTTTTGAACATTTTCTGCTAATTGCCCAACAACAACTCTAAATGTTAATTTACATGGCTTTGACACATTAAATATATAAATTTGACTAACCGCTTCTTTTAACTGATCAAACTCTTCTCTTCCAGCAAGTCCAACAGCATCAGTTTTTAAAGAAGTCAAAGAATTCCATACATTTTTTTCAGTTAGTGTGGATTTTAAAGCATTTTCTCCTTCAATATGATAAGTCATTTCGACATCATCTTGATCCGCCATTATTTGAATATCAAAATACTTTTCTTCATATCTTTTATCATTTTCAAAATTTACTTTAAAAGTATAATCCTCACTTCCAGCGCTCGTCATATTAGAAAACGATGCGAGTTTTATTGTTGCCATAGACTCACAACCACACATCGCCAAACATAAAAAAAGAGGAAAGATAAGCAAGAATAATCTTTTCATAACAACTCCTTTTTATATCTTTCCCCTAATTTTATTAGTTAAACAAATTTTTAAAATTAATATTCAGCTTGTTGATTTTTTTCGGTTTTGTCTTCAATTTCAACAACCACAGCTTCGGTTGTTAAAAGCGTACCAGCAACACTTGCGGCATTTTGAAGGGCACTTCTTGTAACTTTTGTAGGATCAATTATTCCACTTTCAATCATATCAACAAATTTGTTTTTAAGTGCGTCATACCCGTAGGCCTTTTTGTCAAGATTTTTTAAAATTTCATTTACGACAACTCCTCCGTCTACACCAGCATTTTTTGCTATCTGACGAACAGGTTGTTCAAGCGCTTTTAACACAATCTCTGCACCAATTTTCTCGTCACCTGAAAGTTTTGGCAAAAGCTCTTTTATTTTTTCACCAACCTTTATCAAGCTGACTCCTCCGCCCGGAACAACTCCCTCTTCGCTCGCTGCTTTTGTGGCAGATAAAGCATCTTCAATCCTCAACTTCTTTTCTTTCATTTCAACTTCTGTCGGCGCGCCCACTTTTACAACTGCAACACCACCTGCAAGTTTTGCTAACCTTTCCGAAAGTTTTTCTTTTTCATATTCACTTTTCTCATTAGCCAACTGTGTTTTTATTGCGCGAACCCTATCTTGAATTGCACTGCTTTTACCTGCACCTTCAACGATGGTAGTCTTGTCTTTATCTACTATGACAGAACGCGCTTTACCCAGCACTTCAATACCAACATTTTTAAATTCCATGCCAAGCTCTTCACTGATCAATGTAGCACCTGTTAGAATCGCTATATCTTCAAGCATCGCCTTTCGCTTATCTCCAAAACTTGGCGCTTTGACAGCGACACAAGTAAATGTCCCTCGAAGTTTGTTTAAAATCAATGTTGTTAGTGCTTCACCCTCAACATCTTCTGCTATAATAAACAGTTTACTGCCTGTTTTAACCACTTCTTCAAGCAATGGCAAAATTTCTGCAATTTGAGATATTTTTTTATCCGTCACTAAAATATAAGGATTGTCGAGCTCAGCGACCATTTTTTCCATATTGGTGGACATATAAGGCGACAAATATCCTCTTTCAAACTGCATGCCTTCGACAACAGAGAGTTCTGTGTTCATCGTTTGAGATTCTTCAACAGTGATAACACCGTCTGCGCCTACCTTTTTCATAGCTTCTGCAATCAATTTGCCAACCTCTTCATCTCCAGCTGATATGCTTGCCACTTTTGCTATGTCACCATCCCCGTTAACCGGCTTAGAAAGTTGCTTTAAACCTTCAACAGCAACTTCAACTGCTTTAAAAATTCCTTTTTTCAGAATAATAGGATTTGCTCCTGCGACGAAATTGCGCATTCCTTCGTTGATGATCGCTTGCGCAAGAACAGCTGCAGTGGTAGTCCCATCTCCTGCGACATCATTGGTCTTCACGCTGACCTCTTTTATAAGTTCTGCCCCCATATTTTCAAACGGGTCATCCAGTTCGATCTCTTTTGCTATAGTTACACCATCGTTGGTTATCAAAGGAGTTGAATATTTTTTGCCAAGCACAACATTTCTGCCCTTTGGCCCCAACGTAATTTTTACAGTGTCGGCAAGCGCATTTACACCTCTTTCAAGAGCATTTCTTGCTTCTAAACCTTGTTTTATCATTTTCGCCATACTTTTTGTTTTCCTCCTCACTTCTCTATTATAGCTATAATGTCAGGTTGCCTTACAACCACGTATTTTACATCATCTTCTTCATATTCTACGCCAGAATATTTCGAATAAAGAACTTCGTCCCCAACTTTTACTACAATTGGTGCAACTTTCCCATCAACCGTCCCCCCATCTCCAACGGCAACCACAGTTGCGATTTGCGACTTCTCCTGAGCCGCAGTAGGAAGAAGAATTCCTCCTTTTTTTTCTTCACTCTTTTTTGGTAAAAGAACAATACGATCAAATAATGGTTTAATTTTCATATTTCCTCCTTAACACTCAACCATTTTACAACTTTTAGATGTTTTTTGTCTAGTAAAAGTGCCAATTAATAAAACATACTTTGTCAAATTTACTCATATATTTTATTGATGAAATTAAAAACGAAAAAAATAATTATATATCTTTCATTGTCATGCTTTTGTGTTTGTAGTATATTGTCTTTTTGCCTAGCTGGATATTTTTCATCTTCATTATCGCTTGACTTTGCAGGAAACCAAAATCTGCCAATAATTAAACAGACATCAATATATCTTGTTTACTTTGCAAAATCACAAGTGCAAGCAGAAGCCGAAACTTTAAGTTTAGATTATCCCATGGGCGCACAATATGTTTTAAAATCAGGTGAATATTATTACGTCGTTCATAGTGCTTATGAAAATGAAAATGATGCTGTTATGTTAGTTAAAAGTTTTGAAAAAAAATTGTTAAAAGCTGACATTCTCGACCTCGACTTTCCAGAAATTTTCATAGAAGACATTTTTTCACAAGAACAACGAAGCCTTTTTGTTGATTCGTTTTCACTTTTTTTTGAAACGTTTAGATCTTTAAGCGATTTAGCAATAGGATTTAATAGCGGTGTTTATGATGAAAATACTATTAATTTGAAAATTAAATCATTAACAACAAAAATTGAAAAAAATAATGAAAAATATTATAAAACTTTTTCTAAAACAAGCGATCCTAAAACAATAGCTATTGGAGAATATTTGGCTGATTTGTTGGAAGCCGTAAGTTTAACTTCGACCAACTCTCTTTGGCACACAGCCATCGAAATTTTAGAGATTTATAGCAATTTGACAAAAGAAATGTAGTCATTCAAGCAAAAGATAATGAAACAATTTTGGCAGCTCGCCTTCATTTCCACTAACCATAAAAGAGCAATTATTCCCTTCATCTTTGCTTTCATATCTTGCCAGCATTTTTGCTATGCCCATATTTGATCCAAACAATTTAGCTTTGCTAATATCTGCAAGCACAGGCCTAAGCGCTTCAAAATGCGTGCAACCTAAAACGATAGCAGAATAATTGATGCCTTCTAATTGATTTTGCAAATACTCACTAAGATTTTTTACTTCAAAAAGATTTTCATCAATCAATTTTGGTAAATTTGGAACAACAATTTTTTTGACTTTTGGAAATTTTTTAATTAACTGACAATTGTCAATAGTAACTTTTGTTGCAAGTAATAAAACTTCTTCTTGATTAAATTCTTTACAAGCAGGTTTAATCGCTGGTTCGCATCCTATAAAAATAATGTTTGGAAACATTTTTCTTACGTTTTTTATTGCAACGGAAGTCAAAGTGTTGCATGCAAAAATAATTATTTCAGGTTTAAAAATTTTTTCAAGCAGACTTACGATTTCTACAGCTCTTTTATTTAAAAAATCGGTATCTTTATCGCCATATGGGGCATATTTATTGTCTGCAAAATATAAAAAATTAAAGCCACGGCATTGCTTCATTAAAATTTTTAAGACGTTTACGCCACCACTTCCACTATCTATTATCGCGACATTTTTCACGATAATATATATGCAAAATGTTTTAATTATTACACATATTGGTTTATAGCTATTGCAATAATTTTTGCAACATTATTAAGATTTTTGTGTATATCTTTTGGCGCTAATATCAATCCTTCAGGCCAATCCGGTTTGACTTTGCCAGCTAATAACAATGTAGGCACTCCTATTGACAAACATGGGACTCCTATGCTCGCTTTGCAAAGTTTGTTTCCAAGATTGTTTACAGCGCTTCCTGGCGTCATGCCCGCGTCATTAATTTGAAAAGAGGTCGAAAGCCTTGATATAGAATTTGTAGCAAGAGAATCGATTATTACAACTCCGTCAACATCAAGCCAAATCGCCAGCATATGAACAACGTCAAATGAATTAATTCCTGTTGCTGAAAAAACATTTGGAGCAAATTTAAACAAACGCAAATTTTTTTTAAATGGGTCAAGTTCCACTTCTTTCAATACCATTGGTCCAAGCGCATCAGCCAATATATTTGGATTGCCTAGGCCTACTAGCAAAATACGAGATTTTTTACCCAACTTATGTTTGTTTAATAATTTTTTTAGTCCCTTCCCAATTTCAATTGCTAAATACTCAAAACACTCCTCGCCAAACTCGTGAAGAAGTGGGCAGTTGTAAATGTAATAACTGCCTTTATCAAAACCCGTTTGTTTTATTTTTTCTTGACTGTCAACTTCTAGTTTTCCAGATGATAGAGAATATTTTCCATCTTTACATTTTTGATAGCCGATTTTTTCTAAATCAAGGCCACATTCATCTATAATATCAATCATATTGGTATTTTTTTCCAATTTAAAAAAAATTATTAATTTTACTTGCTTTTTTTTGAGTGTTGTGATACAATCTCGATAGACTTTAATGCAAGGAGAAAAAAATGGCTAATATCAAATCTGCTAAAAAGAGAATTTTGGTTATTGAAAAAAAACACGAACAAAACAAATCAATTAAGTCAAAAATTTCAACATATACAAAAAAGTTTCAAGCCGCAGTTGCTAGTGGAGTTGTTGCTGATGCTGAAAAGGCTTATATTGACGTTAGTTCTGTTTTAGATCGCGCTGTTGCTGATGGTGTTATTCATGCAAACTGTTCAGCAAGAAGAAAATCAAGATTTGCAAAACAACTTGACAAAATCAGAGCTTAAAACATCGCAATTTTAAAAACGACAAAAAAAAAGATAATGCAACAAAAAGCATTATCTTTTATTTTATAGTGATGTGTATTAAAATTTGCTAAAATTATTTTATTAAAGTGTTATTGTTTTGTCAAATAAGAATCTGTGGGTCTATCACGTTTTTTAGTAGAATTTATAGCCGACTCAACTTCATTCAAAAAAGTTTCAGCTGTAATAAATGTGGCGTTATCTTGTTGCGCAAATATGCCAAATGAATCATAAGCACACAACGCACTTTCTGCGTCATCTTTAAAGCAATCCTTTGGTAAAGAATATTCTAAAAGTGTTGGAGTTTGCGAAATCAACAAGCAAAGCGACAAAGTGTAATGTTTTAAACTTTTAATCTCTTTGCCATTCAAAGCAAAATATTTGGTTTTGCCATCTTCCCCTTTAAGTTTGTAGCAACCAAGGATCGCATCGTAATCAGCATTTTGATCAATCAAATTTTGTTTTTTTAGTTCTTCAAGTTGAGAAGTGGCTTTATCTTTAATCTCTTGCATTTTACTTATCTTACTAGTCATATCTTCAATAAGTTTTATACCTTCGGTTAAAGAAAAAGAAAACATTTTTTCTTCGCCATTTTTATATGTCGCAATCGAAGCATTGTTGTCATTAGGCAATGAAAAATATTCAATATTGTCAAAATCTTGTTGAGACAATTTTCCTGCTTGATCAACGATAGTGTCCTTTTGCGAATTGATCAAATCGATCACTTCTTGAATATCTTCTTCAGCATTCACCATATTCACCTCTTTTTATTTTGTCAAATAATAGCGGATCTTTGATATTAAATTTTATCATAAATAAAAAAAATATGTCAAATAAAAAGAAGGCTTTTTCAAGCCTTCCTTTTTGCAATTATAACTTGTCAATATTTTGATTTTGATCTTGATTTTCTTCTTCATGAGTTTGCTCTACAACCTCGTTTGAAGAAGACTTTTCTTTGGTACTCGCTGGCAATGTGACTATTCCAAAAGCAACAAGTACGCCAGCAATAGCCATAACAATGTCGCTTATGATTTTTTCTTCAATTTGAAAGCCAAACACAGCTCCTATCGAATTGATTAAAATCACAAGTGCGCCGGCAAGTGCTGTCCAAAAACTATATGACTTCATTAGACTTTTGAGTTTCATCTTTTACTCTCCTTTTAGGACGTATATTTTCCTTTAAGTATTCAACATCCGCTTTTATTTCATCGATGACACCAAGATGTTCGGTCAAATCTTCAATCGTTTTTTGATATCTCTCTTCTCTATTTTTGCTATCTTTTAATTGATAGTAAAACAATATCACAAATAGCACAGCAAATATGCCATTGCTAATTATGACGCTAACGATTTCTTGCCAAAGTTGCATTATTTTAACTCTTCCAATAATTTTTCATAAAATATGCCAAGTTCGCCCCTTAACTGCATATTTGTTGCTAAAAAACTGAGAGCAACTTCACGATCAAATTGTTTTAAAAAAACAAGCGTTTTTTCATAAACTTGCTTTTGTCGGTTGTAAGCATTCACATCTTCTTCATTTATAAATTCAACAAGTTCCGATTTTTTGTCATCATCTTTTAAATTAGAGATATAATCATTCATAATCTTTTTTTCTCCTTTGTTTTTTAACTCGTTTAAAAAGAGATAATATTTTGGGTCAAATTTTATCATCAAACAACCATCACATCAAATTCTGGGCATGAAATTGTTTTATTGCTTTGCGATATAAATGAAATTTTAAAACTTTTACTTACAAGTCCAACCAACAATCTTTGACTTTCTTCAACATCTTTGCTTGTCAGAGCGACTCTTTCACCATCTTCTGTTTCAATTAAAATTTGGCATTCAGTATGTGGTTTTAAAGTAACCGATTTGATTTTTTTCAAACTGTTTGCATATCCAAAATCAGTCCACGGAGAATGCCATATTTTTTTAAGTTGTGTTCCAAAAAAGGCGCCATCTTGGGTAAGCTCACCTATCACAGCCTTTTTGTCCCCTCTAAAAATTGCACATAATTTTTGAAATTGTGGCGTGTTTACAACACAAAATTGTCTTACATCAATTCCTCGTATAACACTTTTTTCTTTTGTTTCAATGTCATACACAATAATCGCATTATTTTCAAAACTTTCGCTCTCAATTCCAACCTGCTCGTCATCGCCAAAATCGATTTTGCACGCTAAAAAATATTTGTTTTGATAGGATGCCACAGCGATAGATGAATTGCGCGTATTAATAAATTTATCTTCGAAAGGTAGATCTATTTTTTTTACATTTGCCCCATCAAAAGTGTAAATACCATCTTGCGTTGCAAATATGATGTAATCGCCATTTTTAGCTATTGACGTTGGATAGATATAAGATGAAGAATAATATATATTTTGAATATCAAATTTTTTTTCTGAATCTCCATATAATGATAGTTTTATAATTCCATAATCTCTAAAAATATACAAATCGTCGTGAAATGATATTACAAATTTCAAACCACCACGTATGTCAGGCAAATCAACATCAAATTTGTTGTTATCATTCCAATTCGCTATCGTTTCTGTGGAATAGACAAGCTGATTTCTGTCCCCTGTCGTCACTAAGAAAAAATATGTTCCATGCCAACAACCAGACAAAAATTTTGGTATATTGTCATATGTGATAACACCAGCAAAGCTTAATCCAATGGTTTGATCGCTAGGCGAAGAAAACAGCATAGTGTCGTAACCATTTATTCGAAACTGTGCTGCATAAGGTATTTCTTCAAACACCATAGAAGATTGTGGCAACATCAATTTTGGATTTGAAAAGATATTAAAATAATAGACCTGTTTGTTTTCATTGAGGTAAAAAATATAATACTTGTCAATAGCACTTTGAAGTTCATACATCGGTGCCATCCAAATTCCTAACACTTCCGAACCAGTTATATTGACATCATAATCAGTCAAATCTGTTTGTGAGTTGGGCAAGGCAAGTTGTTTAAATCCATATCCAGCTTCAAGTTCGCCACTAGAAACTAAAAAGTTAAAACAATCGCGAGCGCTAGAAATATCACGGACGCTATCCCCAAGATCCTCCCATTTTGAAAAATCACTTAATCTTATTTTTAAATTTTTGCTTTGTTTAGTTTTGAGGTTTTTTTTGTTGAACATATCGCCTCCTTTAAATATGCCATTTTTTTGTTGGCATTTTCAAAGTGGATTTTTTTCTAACAATATTTTCTAAACTCTCTTTAAATCTCATTTCAAAAATGGTCGCTTCGTCAGAAAGGGATTGCATAAGAAAATATTCACGTGCCGTTCCATAAGCAAGCACGCGGTCTGGAATCATTGTGTCTATTTGATCACCAAAATTTAATTCGTCAGGCATCACTGCGTAAACTAGAATGGCGCTTTCTCCCTCAAATGAAATATGATCAGACGAAAGCATATATTTAAGATTTCCACCATCAACAGATTTCAATGAAACGATAGAACAAATAGGTTTTGTGAGTTCAGAAAAATAAAAATTGCCATTATTTGACACAATCGCTTCTTTATGTAAAATAGGCAAAAATTCTGTGCAAATTTCTTCATAAGCAAGATTTAAACATTTTAAAATCACATCGATCTTTGCTTGATCAGCTTGACTCGCATCTTCTGTGCCAACAGATTGTTTCAAATCAGGAAGATTGACAAAATCACAACTAAGTTTAATCACATCATTAATTGTCATATATCACCTCTTTTATTTGCTCAAAAGCTTGCTTTTGCAATTTTATTTCTCGCATTTCATTTTCTTTGTCTATTTCTTCAATCAATTTGTTTAAATTTTCAATTCTCGTTTTTTTAGTAAGAAAGATTGCTCTTTCATCAAGGCATTCATAAGGAATAACCAACGAAAAAGTTGAACCCTTTTGATTTGCACGATGAAGTTCTATTCGGTTTTCTTTTGTGTTGAAAACAAAATAATAATTTTTGTCTATCTCTTTTATGCGATCAGAAATATAAAAAGGATCGCTTTCAAGCAAAATTTGGTTTTTCATTTTATTCTCCTAAAAATTTGAAAGGGGCATATCTGCCCCATCAAATCAAAATTGTTTAAACGCCTGTTTTTTATGCACCAGTGTCTTCAGTAGAACTTGAACTGTTTGTGCATTCAACTGTTATGTGAAATGGATTTGTAACAGTGCCTTTTATTCCACTTATTTTTGCTTGGCCATTTGGTTTGTCGCAAATAAGTTCAGCATATTTTACAAGTGTTGCTGTATAAACAGGATAACCGATATTTTGTTTTAAAATATGCCCACATTCACCTTCTAGCCATTTCCAATCGCAAAGTTCATGCAAAACAAAATCGTTTGTATTTAGTAAATACATAGTGTCGCTATCTACAAATCTGTCTGTAACAAGAGGAATACCATTATAAGATATAGCCTTAAATCCTCCTTCAAGAGTCATTACGTCAACGTTTGAGCGATATGCAGCTAAATACGATTGGTAAGCTCTGCGCACATTTGCAGAACATGATATAAAATTAATTTTTGAGTCTGCATTTTCATCAAGAAAATCTATAGCAGATTGAATAAGAACGTCAGAAATCTCTGTTTCAGTTGATGAAGAATATGGGCTAAGCCATTTGTGATCTGCTCTTTTTACACCATACAAATATTCTGAATCTGAAAAAATAGCTCCAAGCCCTGTTATTTCACAGCCTCTTGAATTTTGAACATACACAATGCTTCCACTAGGCACACTGTTAAGAGTTTTGTCGACTGTAAAACGGTTGTTTACTCTGTCAACATAAGTTATTCTTGCTTTGTTGATGACAGGAAGCGAAGTTCCATAAATATCGATAGTCATTCCTTCAATAAGATTGTTTACTTTGTCACAAGTAACATATCCGTCAGACAATCCGGTACAAGTTGCAAGTTTTCCTGTTCCATCACCATATAACATTCTTCCAAGGTTGAATGTGCTGGCCTTAACAAGCCCTTCCATTTCATCTTGCAAAAGATTTACAAAAGCACCAATGTTACTTGCAGATGACCTTATAGCTTTGTCAGTAATTTCAATTCTTCCATATAAGTTTTTTAAATCTGCGACAAACTGAACATAGTTGTTTCCATTTGCCCCTGGCAACTGACCAGCTTCTGTGCCTGCGCCAACACCACCGTTTAATCCAATAGGCGCCAATTTTCTAATTTCTTTGCCCCAAACATCTTTAGATGAACGTTTGATTTTTGTTAAAAGTGGGTTTGCAGAAACATTTAATTGATTTGCTATAACGCCAAGATAAACGGTTTTTAAGGCGTTGTCAGCATTTTCTAAATTTACCATACTTTCCTCCTAAAAATTAGCTGAACAATTTTTCAACCAACCCTTTTGCCTCAGCTAGCGAGTTTGGGGTGACTGGTTTTTGACCAGCCACTTTTTCCCCTATTTCGCTGTTGATGACAATCGGTGTTTTTTGATTTGACAGCTGTTTCATGTAATTTTCAACCACTATTTTTTTAAGTTCCTCATCTTGAAAAACATATTTTTTTATAATAGGGTTGTCCTGCTTTGAATTGCCATTAATAAGATTTGCTAATGCCAAATCTTGATATAGCTTTTCGAAGTCAGGTTTGCCACTTTGCTTTAACGCGCTCTCTTTTAGCTCGTCAGCATATGGCACGGCTTCACTATTATTAGAAAGAAACACTTGCAATTCGTCTTCAATCACTTTTGGATCGTTTTCGGTTGTTGCTTGTGCTTTCTCTTTCTCAATTTCGCTGAGTCGTTGACTTTTTCGAGTAAATTCAGCTTCAAGAGAGTTGTAGGCGGCTAGCAAAGCCTCAGCTGACTTAAATTTGCCAAATTCACTTGCTTTTGGGGAGCCTTCTTCGCTAACGGCACTTCTTTCATTCGCCTCCATAGGGGCATTTGCCTGCTCCTCATTAGGTTGTTCCCCGATATTTTCATTCGTCATGACTTTCCTCCTTCAAAAATTTTTTATGTTCTCTTAT
>CALVOH010000012.1 GCA_944350225.1 uncultured Clostridia bacterium
ACTTTGGGACCTTAGTTGTAGATCTCGGCTGTTTCCGTTTTGACAATGAAACTTATCTCACACTGTCTGACTCCCTGTGAACAATTGATTGGTATTCGAAGTTTGATAGGGTTTGGTAACCCGCGAAGGCCCCTAGCCCATTCAGTGCTCTACCCCCAACAATCTTTAAACAGAGGCTAGCCCTAAAGCTATTTCGAGGAGAACCAGCTATAACCAGATTCGATTGGCGTTTCACCTCTAACCACAAGTCATCCCCGGACGTTTCAACGGACGTGGGTTCGGTCCTCCACGACGTGTTACCATCGCTTCAACCTGCTCATGGTTAGGTCATCTGGTTTCGGGTCTACGACATGCAACTAAATTTCGCTCATTTCGAACTCGCTTTCGCTTCGGCTCCGTGCCTTAAGCACTTAACCTTGCTACATACCGTAACTCGCCGGCCCGTTCTACAAAAAGTACGAGATCAGACTATTATCTCATGATAAGTCGTCCTTTCTCTGCTTGTAAGCATACGGTTTCAGGTTCTTTTTCACTCCCCTCCCGGGGTTCTTTTCACCGTTCCCTCACGGTACTATTCGCTATCGGTCACTAGGTCGTATTTAGCCTTACGAGATGGTCCTCGCGTCTTCACACCGGGTTTGTGTCCTGTGCTACTCTGGATACCCCAGGGGACTTTACAATTTCGGTTACAGGTCTATTACCTTGTTTCGAGCGGTTTTCCAACCATCTTCACCTATTGTTCTATCTCCCATTATGAGGTCCTAAACCCCTAAGACATTTCTGTCTTAGGTTTGGGCTCTTGCAGTTTCGCTCGCCACTACTCCCACAATCGTTTTTTTACTTTCTTTTCCTCCACTTACTAAGATGTTTCAGTTCGGTGGGTTCCCCTCATTACACTATTTGATTCGTGCAATGATAACACCGTATTAATGGTGCTGTGTTGCCACATTCGGAAATCTACGGGTCACAGGTTATGTGCACCTCACCGTAGCTTATCGCAGCTTATCACGTCCTTCATCGGCGCCTAGTGCCAAGGCATCCTCCATATGCTCTTTGTAGCTTAATCATTTAAGATTGGATTTCTTAGCATTTTCGCTGAGTTATCTAAGATAAAAGATAACTTGTTCAAATTGAACTTAGCGTTAATTGAAAATATGCAAATAATTGTATTACTCTAATAAAAATTAGCTTGTAACATCTGATATTTGATATCTTTACTGTTATGTAGTTGTCAAGGTTCTTACTGACCGATGTCTCCGTCATCTGTGGGTCAGCATGGTTATATTACCACAATCGAAATTATATTGTCAACAATTTTTTTAATTTTTTTTTAAAATTTTTAATTTTTTTTTAATTTTTTTTTGGACTACCTCCACAACCTCGCCACGTGTTTGCAAAAAACCTGCATTTTTGTATGTTTTGCTAACTTTTTTAACCTATATTTTTTGTTAAAAATTAAGTAACAAACAAATTTTTATTTTTATATTTTTCAAAAAAACCTATCCTACGAGATCCAATATTATAATTTATAATACTTTTTTGTAAAAGGTGTGATGTACTGAGGCATCGTTTGATTTGTTATAATCAACAGATCCATGGATTAAATTTAAAATAGATTAATAAAAAATTTGAAAGTTAAAATAGTCTTGTATTAAATTTTTAAATGCTTTGAAATTATTTATTTAGAAAAATAAGCTTTCAATAATAAAGGATAACTGATTTTCTCATAACACTAAGGTTTTGTTACCCTTTTAAAATTTAACAATTCGCTAAGACTTGTTAAAATGGTTACTCGACTTATTGTATTTGTATATTAAATAATTCTGCACTTTAAATTTTATATATTCTTTATGTATAGTATAAGAAACATCTATAATTGGTTAACATTTACCTTTTATATGAATATTTAAATTTTTCGTTAATTAAGCTATTAGTCAAATTTAAGTAGTTTCAAAAAGTTTTTTACTTTGATATTGATATAATTTAAAAAATTTTATTCACAGTATACTGGTTAAAAATAAATTAAAAAAACAGGAAGAAACTTCTCTCCCTGTTTAATGTGTTATGGAGTAGGTGACGTTGGAGGACCGCCTCTTCTTGAAGAACTCAACACTTTAATGAGATTCGCAATTTGAGCATTTGTGTTGTTCATTGTGTCTTGTAGATCACTCATGGCTTGTTTTTGCTTTGCCATATCTTCTTTCATTTTTTTATCACTTTGATCTTCGCCTTGTTTTTTAGTCATAAACGGTTTTGCATTTGAGAGGTTTACGTTAAATATATCTGCTGCCCTTTGTAAAGAAAGTTTTGCATCATCAACCACCCCTGCGTCTGCCAACTGTTTCCAAACACCAGATGCGCCTGTCAACTTACTGGTTGTCTTTACTGCGACCTGACTGAAATCAACGAACGCGTCGCCCAAAGCACGCAACGCTCCACCAGAACCTGGATCTTTGATGTTGCCCTCTGCATCAAGCTCACCTTTCTTTATATTTTTAACATCTCCACCAAGAATATAGTTTGCAATTTTATTTCTCTTATATCTCTTATCAACCACTTTTTGATTTGTATTTTTGATTAAAGCATTAAATTTGTCGTGGGCTCCTTTTGCACTAGCCTTTTCTGCATCGGTTTTTGGTGTTCCATAATTTAGTTCTTCCGCCAAGGACTTACCAGTCTTTGGATTTTTCGTTTTAATTATTGCTTTTACTTCATGTTTAGCCATCCTGGATAATCTGCTATAAGAATCATAAGCTTTTTCGTGCTCTTCGGTAATTGGAGTTGTCTTTGATAGCCCAAGCGTTTTTCTAATCTGTTTTTCCCGACGATCAGACGCACGCTCTTCCGCCGTCTTACCGGTGACTTTATTCATGACGGCAGAACCTATTTTCTTAGCAGCACCCCCTACAATTCTAGCACCTGTTCTAATTGATTTTGGCGCTATTGCCATAGTAGCTTTTCCTACCGTAGCAGTTCCAACCAATCCTTTCATTGTCGCATTTTTAACATCGTCTTTCACAGCTTGTCCTGTTTCATTGGCATCACTTCCACCTATAAATTTAGATGTTAAGGCAATAAACTTTTTGACGAGAGCTAGACCAGCTAGACATATTATCATATTAACAATGCCATCTAAAAAGCTTTGATTGAAAAATGATATTGATTGAAAAAACGGTAGAATTGTAAAGAAGATATTCATCCCAACAATTGCTCCAAAAGCCATAATAATGTCACTAACATATTGCTTGCGCCAGCTTCCAAACGCCGAACCGCCATCCAACGGCATTATACCTACTAGTGCAGGGAAAACGAGAAACAGAGCTATTACTTGCAGTAATCTTGTCATCAAACCAAAAACAATATTAAATAAAAGAGTAACAGCAATTGCAATGCCAGCAAATCCTAAAAGAAAATTAAATGACCAAAGATTATAATAATAAAAAACTGCCCCAACATTAAATTTAGAAAAGCTTTTAAAATTTAATAACTGCGCGCCAACAGTAGCGCTATATCCATAAGACAAAGAAGGGATCAACCACCCTGATTCTTTTCCATCAGCATTAAGGCGAGGCAAAGCCTCTTTTAACTGCAAATTGTTCATAAAAGCATAATCTATTTTTTGCGCCAAACCTTCTACGTCGTTTGAATTGTTAACATAAAACACCCCTGCAGTATCCCAATATTCATTATTAGGCGATGTCTGAACAGAAAACTCTCCGGTCCTAACACGATTACATGAATGCGCCGCTATATCAAACAACATTCCAGAAAAAGTTGAGGTAGTAGTATATGAGCCAAACGAAAAATAATCATACCTTGAATAAACAGGATTTCCATTCGAGTCTGTTTCCGACGAAAACATTTGATTTGCAATTGAAACACTTATTACATTCCCTTCGCTATCTGTTGACGTAGTAGAAAACATAGATTCTGTTGTAGATCCCGAACTAGCTGTAGTTATTTCGTCAAGTGTTTTTAGAAGAATTTGTGAAAGCATAATGCCAAGCAACGACACCACAGGAACAATAATAACAAGAGTAAGGGATTTTAAAGAACCATAAACTATCTTTAAAGGATGAGATTTGTTGGCGTCGTAATTATAATGTGCTTTTATTATTGAAACAATAGTAGATAGCACTAGTAATATAACACCAAATATTAGAAAAGAGTAAAACACAGTTGAAATCAATGAGTAAGATGAATCTTTGCTTATGCCTAAAATCCCCTGTAAAAATTCATAAAGGATGTCCCCTTCTTGACTTGTTCCATTTACATAATAAACATCCAATCCCGCTAGTTTCCTTAATAAATATTGAAGTAAATCAAGCAGGCTCGCTATTGAAGCATAGAGGAAATACATCATTTGTGGCAAAAAAGCCATAAAGCCCAATATGAAACTCATCAAACTGTCTAAAAAGCTTAATAGCAATGATTTCATTTTTTCCTCCTTCTTTTTTAGATTATAACAAATTTCGATTTTAAACGCAACAATTTAAATATCATAATCGTCCGGATGCGTAGAAATTTGCTTCGCTATTTCTTGAATTTTTTCCAAAGCCTTTTTTGAACTACTGTAATCTATATCATAAGCGAATTGCCTCTGTAAATCTTCTTTTTTAGTCTCTTTCAGTTTTGCATCCTTAGATGTTTGGAAAACAGGGCCTTTTAAGCCTTTGATTTGTGACGCCAATGAGTTGATTTGTTCTTTTAAATAATCTACACCATCATTGTTCTTATAAAGTTTGTCAAAGGCGTCCTTTAATCCAGTTAATTTCCCAACAGCTTTAAATGAAGCACCCGAAACATCAAGCACTTGATTTTTTAGCAATGTTCTCATTTTTGGTTTTCTAACTCTCGGCTCGCCCCTCTTTCTTTCTTCGTCGGTTTGTTTTAAAACTTGTTCGGTCTCGCCAGTTTCAGGATTCGTCCAGTCTTCGTATTCATCATCTCTGTGGGGATCAACTGGCAATCCAATTACACTTGCCGCTATTTTGCCTATAGATTTGATCACAGGATTTTTCGCCACTCTCTTAGTAACATTTTTCACCTTTTTACCAAAATTATTTATTTTCTGACTTGCATTAGTTAAAGTTAAACCTATCTGAGATGAAACTTGCGCAATTTTCCTTCCTGCTTTTGATTTAACAACTTTTTGAGCAAATTTTGTATCTCCAATTTTTTGCGCTACCTTTGCTACATAAGGTGCCGTTTTTGTTTTTACCAAGTTTGCCACATTTCTAGAAAACAATGCAGCTCCACCCAATCTGGCCGTCATCCCAACAGCCTTCATCGTTGGCGCACCGGCCGATTTTTTAGTTGCTTGTCCCAATTCATCAATATTTTGTGCGCCCAAAAAGTTTGAGAAAATCGCCACAAATCTTTTCGCCATAGTTAATCCAGCAATCATAATCAACATTCTCACTATTCCATCCAAGAAATTAATGTTGAAAAAACTGATAGAGAAAAATGCTGGCAAAAGAATAAACAAGATATTGACAGCAAACACGCTCGTATAAGCCGACAATAAATATGAAATAAATTGTTTTTGCCATTCCTTATATGAGTTGCCATCATCGAATGGCATTATGCCAACAATAGGCGAATACACCATAAATAATACTACCGAAAATAGTATGCGCGTAAACAAACCAAAAAGTAGACTAGAAAAAAGAGAAATACAAGCTGCCACTCCAATAAATGCTAGTAAAAAGTTAAAAGCCCAAAGATTGTAATAGCTCCAAACTAACCCCACGTTATATTTTGAAAAGCTATTTACATTAAT
This sequence comes from uncultured Clostridia bacterium, assembly GCA_944350225.1. GTDB lineage: Bacteria > Bacillota > Clostridia > Christensenellales > UBA1242 > Caccovivens. The sequence goes on from CALVOH010000012.1 coordinate 5,783, forward strand.
AAGCCCTGCCGCAAACCCCGCACTTGGTCCATATGCTAATGAAGAACCAATAGCTGCGGCTGCTTCGTCACCTGATATAGACACCGTATCTTTAATTTTTAATGTCAAATTATTCTTAAACGCAAAATCTATTTGATCGGCGACTATCTCGCGTGCCTGCGTAGTATCTGCAACGTTGGTATAAAACACCCCCATATTATCCCAATTCTCACTATTTGGCGTATAAGAACCATATCTTACCCTATTTGCATCTTCTGAACAAATTTCAAAAAGATATCCAGAAAATGTAAAATTTGTACACCATTCTCTCTCATTAAAAAAGTCGTAGGAAGAATAAATTTTTGAGCCATTTTCACTGGTACTGTACGAAAAATTGTTTATGGCATCTGTTTCAAAAACCTCATTTATTTGCGATTCAACATTATTAGATGTTATTGAATCTAATGCTTTAAACATCGCCTGCGACAAATATAAACCGAACAAAGTGCAAAGTGGAACTAAGGCCATAGTAAAAATCGCTTTAACTGATTTTCTAATTATGTAAGAAGGCGAAGATTTTTCGCTGTCATAATTATAATGCGCCTTGATCAACGTAAGTATTGTCATTAAAATCAGCACAATAACACCAAATATAATAAGCGACCAAAACACAGTATTAAGTGCCGAATATTGTTTGTTGATCCCCAAAACGCCTTCAATAAAATCTATTAAGATATCCCCAGATTTAATGTTGTCATTATAATAATAAGTTTCTAGTCCGGCAAGTTTTCTAAAAATAAATTGACACAAGTCTATAATACTTGCCAAGGATGTATACAAGAAATACATGGCTTGAGGAATGATCGCAAAAAAGCCTGCGACTATGTCGCCAATCTTTGTCCATAAACTAGCTAATAATTGTGATTGAGCCATGTTTTCTCCTTTTAATTATTTTTTTAATCTTTTCAAAACCTCTTCTAAATTTTGCACTTGCAAAAGCATTTTTTTGCTTGCTCCTTCATCTGAAAGTGTCATTCTCTCTATCGCTTGCGCTTTCTTAATATCTTTTTCTTCTGACGATGTCATGAATTTTTTGTTTTTAGTTATGGTTGTGTTGCCTAAGGCCTGCGCAAAAGTCCTAATTGCCATTTTGCCATCGTCCATAATGTCTGTTTCTTTTTTTAACGCTTCAATAAAATTATCAAAACCGAGCGCGTTACCTGCCACCTTAAATACATTTCCTCCGATGTCGACAATCCCTTTCATGATAGGGTGTTGTTTTACTTCATATTTGCCCATATCCTTTTGAAGATTTGAAATTTTATTAACCTTTTCTTCATACTGCTTTTGTAAAGCCTCGATTTCATCTGCGCTCGCATCTGCTTTGCTTGCCTCTTCATAGTGTTTGTCTCTAGCTTTGATACTGTCAGAATAAAACTTCGAAAAAGCATCAACGCTACTAGAATATTTTTCTACCCATTTTTCTTCTTCTTGAATTCTTTTTTCTGCATCTTTTAAATATTTTCCTGAATAAACATCATCATATGCCATATGATTCGCTTCGTCTTGTTCCATTCCGCCGGCGACATATCTGCTCGCGATTTCATCTAAAACGTCTTTTAAATCCTCCGCTGAAGGTGGTTTTAAAACCGTTTCTACCATTTTTCGCTCTTTTTCTATGTTCTGTCTATGTTTATCCCTTAAATCTCTTGCTACTCTTAATGGCTTAAGGTGCATATTTGCAGTATTATTTTCTTTTTCAGCCAACTCACGCTCACGTTTAGCCTTATCTCTATAGCTTTCTGCACTTGACCCCTTCCCTTTAATTTTTTCATTTAGTTCTGAGACTTCTTCTTGTAGCGCTTTTATTTCATTCTCATTTTCTTCTTTTAAAGTTTCATAAGTTTGTTTAGATACTTTTGCTTTCCCTTCATTCGTCATCTTTGTTTTTGCCACATTAACCATTTTTTTTCTTACGGCGTCAGCGATCTTTCTTCCTGCCATTACTGCGGCGTTTGCGGCTGGCACAAATTTGGCAGCAAACGAAGCCACTTTAACAGCCTTTGCCGTCGCATCTCTGACGGGTTTTGACATTTCTTTTTTAATTGAATCACCAACAGAAGCAGCGTCATCTCCGCCAATCAAAGATGATAACAGCGATGTAAGTTTTTTAATTGAAACAAGTAATGCAATGACAAGCATTGAGTTTACAATGTAATTTAATATTCGCTTGTCTTGTGAAAAGAAAGTTATTGCTTGCAAATATGGCAAAATCAAAAACATCAAATTAAACGCTATGATTACGCCATAAGCCATTAAAATATTTTTAACAAACGCCTTTTTCCATTCTTTAAAAGCATTTCCATTGTCGATAGGAGTTAATCCAACCACAGGCCCATAAACCAAGAATAAAGCAACACATTGTAATATTCTTGACGCGAGCCCTAAAATTATAGAACCCATTACAGAAAGCGCAAATATTATGCCAACAAAACCAATAACAAAATTAAATGACCAAAGGTTGTAATAATACCATACAAGCCCAACATTGTATTTAGAAAAATTATTAAAACCAATTGTTCCAAGATACCAAACTCCACTTTGTAAAAATCTAAAAGATGAAATTAGCACAGAGGATTCACTCTTTAAAACACTTGCAGTATTTCGTTCTACTGTTTGCAAATTATTGGCAAAAGCAAAATCTATCATGCTTGCAACCGCTTCACGTTGATCACCTTCGTTTGATAAAGAAGAATTAAACATTCCAAAATCAGACCATCCATCCCCCGCTTTTGAAGCAGTAAATCCACCATATCTTACACGATTGCTTTCAAATGCGGCTGCTTGAAAAATCATACCCGAAAAAGTTTGCTGACTTGTCGGTGCATGAACACCAAAAAAATCATATGAATAATATGTAGTCATACCATTTGATGTTGTCTCTGCTTTAAAAAAAGAATTATAAGGTTGGCTTGACGAGCTATACACACTTTCAATCTTGCCAGATGAACTCGAATTTGTAATATTGTCAAGCGCTTGAAGTAAATAATTTGAAAGAAGAACACCCAAAATCACACAGATTGGCACAATTGCAAAGTTTGCAAGTGATTTAAGAGCCTGACCTATTATAGTTTTTGGATGAGACTTCTTGGCATCATAATTGTAATGTGCTTTTATAACAGATATGAGAGTCGACAAAACCATTAAAATTAAACCAAAAATAATAAATGACCAAAAAACCGTTGAAAGCGCAGAATAACTGCCATTTAAACCTAAAACCCCGTTAATAAGCTCACTTAAAAAATCCCCCGACACCTCTTGATCACCAACAAAATAAGTGTCCAGCCCAGCGAATTTGCGAACCAAAAATTGACAAACGTCCACTAAACTTGCGATACAAGTGTAAAAGAAATAGACAAATTGAGGGATGAGTGCAAACAACCCTGTAAAAAAATCTACCAAAAATGTCCAAAACGCACCTAGTAAATATATTTTCACCCACAACTCCCCATTATGCTTGGCATTTTAAAAAATTATCACGACGTCCGCTTAATAATTATCTTTTACATTATAACAAAATAAATTACAAAAGCCAACATTTTTCGTTATTAAAATATAAAACTGCATTTAATAATTTTTTTATTAATTTTTGTTGACAAAGTTTTATTTATATGGTATATTTACTAGGCATGAAGATTTGGGGGATTAGCTCAGCTGGCTAGAGCGCCTGCCTTGCAAGCAGGAGGTCATCGGTTCGATTCCGATATTCTCCACCAAACAAAAAAAGCCGACATCAAGTCGGTTTTTTTGATTTTATGATATGGTTATAGAATCCACACATATTGATCAAAGTATTTAATATTTAATTAATCACAACTTAAACATTTTACTTAACAATTATTTTTTTTATTATAAAGCATTTTAATTTCATCTTTATCTACCAATAAAAAACACGAATTTAATTCGTGTTTTTTTTACTAACGTGTTAGTTCGTCATTAGATAACTCTTTTTCGGTTTTAGCTACAGCCTCATCCATTATGTTTTGAATAGCTTCAGCTTCTTCTACCTGCGAATTTTCGTCTTTGTGTGTCTGAAAATACGATGTGGAATTAAATTTTGTTTTTATTTCGCCAGAAAAACCGCTAGTGCTAGCATTGCCACCTAAGCTTCTTTCTATCATATTTAAAAGTGCTGATGGATCTCTTAAATCTAATTTTTCCCCTGTCGATGTCTGATACTCGACTCTATCGTCTACCTTGACAACACTGTCTGGCCCTATCGCTAGAAAATCAACATTCCCGACATCTTCTTTTTCATTTCTCGTGTTATCGATTTTAAAGTAAAATGAAGTATAATTACCGTCCTTACCAGGTTCGGGGAATTCAATATCCTCAGCATCTGAACAAATATTGTTTATTAATTGCCCATATTTTGCTTCGTCGATTTTTTTATAAGACACAGACGGAGTACTTTTTGTAACATCCGACAAAATTAAATCTACAACGTCTTTTGCAGTAACGCCTTCAGTTGTTGCCAACTCAGAAACTTCATCTTTAGTAACTTGTGTTTGATATTCTATAATCAAACCAGCCTGCGTAGTAATGTAAATATTCACTTTGTCTACATCGCCGTCTTTTCTATAAGAAACCCCTTCAACTCCTTCAACTTTTACCATCGATGTAATTGAACCAACTTCTTCTAATTTATCCTCAATTTGCTGTTTGTCTTCATCTGTAAGACTGCCCGTATCAAAGTTCTTATCAATTTCATCTACCAATTCATTATCTTTAGAGTCATCAGCAGGCTGTTCAATAGGTGTATTTGTATTTGGATCATCTACTTTTTCTTTGCCCGAATTATTTATTCCAAGCGCAAGTCCTGTTATACCTGCACCAAGAACAGAACCAATAACAAATACAACAAAAGATTTCTTGATTTTATTCCAAAAGGCTTTTAGTTTTGAAGGTTTAGCCGGCTTAAGATTTAATCTATCTTGACCTCTTTGATCACCATCTTTAATTATACCTTTTTTATTTCTATCAACTTCTTGAACTTCGCCCACCTCGTCAATATACCCTTGATATAGCTTGTAAAGTCTTTCTCTTTCATTTTTTGCTTCAATATATTCTTCGCTGTCAGCGCCAAATTCTTTTTCGGCGTCAACCATTTTGGCACTTACACCAACAATTTCTTTCAAACGTTTAACTTCTATATCCGCTGTTGTTATTTGAGCTTCAGCTCTCAATATTTCGTAAGAATATCTTGCCCTCTTTGAACGATCTCTAACTTTTCTAGTCGCAGCATCATATCTTGCCTGCCAAGTTTTCTGAACATCTTGCCATTTTTTCAAAACACCTTCTTTTTCTTCCAGTAAAGCACAATCTTTGCCATACAATTTTTCAGCTTCTGTTTTCTTAGCAGGCTTTTCAGTTTCTGCCTTTTCTTCATCGCCTGTCACTTTTTCTCCTGTTTCGCTACCTCCAACTTCACCCTCTTCGGCATCAGGCACTTCTGCGCGGTCTGCTTCTGGTGTTCGCTCATCTGCTCCACTATCAGAGCCTACAGCGGCAGCTTCGTCAACAGACGTTCCTGGTTTTAAACCCTCAAACGTTCCATCTTTTGGTTCTAAACCCTCTCTTACAACTCTTTCCCTGAAAATTCCACTAGCCGAATTCCCGTCAACAGGTGCAGCAGCCTCAGTATGCACAGGAGACTCTCCTTCCTCATTAACTGGCTCAGAAGCAGCTCCTTCTGTTTGGACTGCTTCCTCAGATCTTGCCGCAGTTTCACCTGTATTTCCTGCCACACGTTCTTCTGCTCCACTATCGCTTTCTGCTGATGCACTAACACGCTCAGGATGTAATATTTTTTCAATTCTATCAATATATTCGGCCCTTTCTGACCTTGCTATGTTGAAAATATCACTATCAATTTCATTCGCTCTCATGAATTCATCCCAAATAACAATCTGGCCAAGCAGATCTACCACTTCTTGATTTGCTCTATATTTCTCTGGCTCTTTATTTTCATCTATACTATTTGTAATTTCCACTATTTCTTCAAAAAGCTTTTTGTCATTTTCCCACACTATTTGCCATTCTTCTAAACTTAATTCCTTATTAGTTTCTGTTTCGGAATTAGTATCACCATCCGACGCACCTAATCCACCATCGCCACCAGTTTCAGAAGCTACTTTTTCTCCTTGCTCATGGGAGTTTACAGCTTGCTCTCTTTCTTCATCACTATCGTTTAATTTTTTTCCATCATTTTCTTTTACAATACGATTAAACTCTTTTATCTGATTTTCTACCATCTCTCTCAAAAAAACAGGATCCCCTATTTTTAACTCTTCTGCCGCTTTATTGGCAACAGCCTCCTGTTGATCAGTTACAGGCTGTGATGATTTATCGTTATTTGCAGTTTCTTCATCACTATCGTTTGGTTCTCCTCTATCATTTCCTTTTACAATACGAGCAAACTCTTTTATCAGATTTTTTACCATCTCGCTCGAAAAATCAGGGTCCCCTATTTTCAACTTCTCTGCCGCTTTATTAGCAACATCTCTCCTCTCAACTTCTCCCCAAATGTTTTTTCGTTCTTCTTCCTTTTTATTAATTTCACTTTCTTTTGCTTCTATTTCTGCTAGAATTCCGTTACGCTCTTCTTCATTTTTTCTAATAAGTTTATCATATCTTTCCTTTATGATTTTTTTCATATTATCAATGTTTGTCACATTATTTGTTTTCTCGCCATCTACTTTCTTCAAAGCCTCATCTTGTTGCTTTCTTAAACTCTCGCAATCCTTTTTAAGTTCTTCTTCTCTTTCTTTTAATTCCTTTATTTCTGACCTTAAAGTATTAATCTCATTGGACAAAACACTTGTTCGATCGCGTAACCTCAACGAACTAAGTTTTGTTAAATCATTTTTCTCCTGATCTACACCTCTTTGAGAATTTGTTACTGGTTCCTCTTTTTTTTCTTCATCTCCTGTTCCTTCCACCTTTGCATTATAAAAATTATTGTTAGAACCCATTCCCTGCTCTGTTGGTTTTTGCATTGCCATTTTTTTAAATCCTCCCTTTTGTGTGATTATTATACTTCATTTTTTAGTGATTGTCAATAGGCTTTTTTAAATTTTTTCATCTAAATATGTTGATTCGAAATCGGCGATGTGAAACAAAAACGAAATTGGATAGTTTCTAAACACCTGCGAAAGAACATGACTGTTTTTTGCACGTTCATCAAATGCCCCCATATGCCAGTTGATCGCCATAGCCTCATCCCTAGTTAGTTTCATAAACGAACTTATTATGTAAACGCTTTTTTCACCATGCCCGTATGGAAGCGAATCTTCCACTCTATAATAAGGCACTTGTTGCCATACTCCATGCTCGTCTTTAACGTTTTTTGTGTCAACTGCATAATACCCAACTTTACAAACGTCATGTAACAAAGCGATCACAGCTACACTTTCTTTGCTGATCTTTTTCTCCCAATCTTTGCCGTACTCACCTTCTAGTATTCTTAAAAACCTACGATAGACTAAAACTGAGTGCATACAAAGCCCGCCGGCTTGACAACTATGATGTCGCGTGCTTGCAGGTGCAGTAAAAAAGTCTGAGCGCTCCAACCATTCCAACAACTTTTCTGCCCCTTCACGTTCTATATTGTCATAAAATATATCTAAAAATTCTTGTTTAAAATCTTCCATATTTTCTCCTTAATATTATTATATCACATTTTAAGTTACTTTTTAAGTTACTTTTTAAACAATTTGTTGTAAATATTGTTATATAAAAAACTGCCAACTTCAAAAAAATTCACAAAACTAACTTTGATTTTGATTTTAATTGTTTTTTACTAAAATAAGTTTTTATCAAAAAAATGTGTTGATAACAATAGAAAAAATCAAAATGCATAAATTTATTGTGTTTTTTTCTTTCTCAACTTTTTACAAATAAAATCATAAATAATCTAAATGAAAGACATTCCTCCAACGCAAATGCTATATCTCTCAACAGCTATTGCAGTTGAACTGTGCAGAAACAAATCACCTCAAGAGATTGCCGAACTCAAAACTCTGCTTTGGCATATCTATTGTTCAATAGGCACTATCTGTTCTTTCCCGCCTCGCTAAATTTTGCAATCAATTTTGTCAAAATTACAAACTCTTCAATAGAGAGTTCTTCTGCTCTTCGCGAAAAATCAAACGGCAAACTAACAAGTTTATTTTTTTCAAAGTTAAAAGCCTCAGCCAAATTGTTTAAAATAGTTTTTCTCCTACTTTTAAAACAAGTCTTTGTTATGTTGTAAAATAGGCTAGAATCAACATCAAACTTTCCCCTTTCAACCCTCAATCCAACCACACACGAATCGACCTCAGGAACAGGATAAAACATTTTTCGAGAAACATTTCTTAAAATACGCGGTTCTCCGAAAAATGCACAACCGACGCTCAACAAACCATAATCCTTTGTCCCTGCTTTTGCCACTATTCGTTGCGCGACCTCTTTTTGAACCATAATTGTAATGTTAGAAACCTTTTTAGACTCTCGTAAAAATTTAAAAATGATAGGTGTTGTTATATAGTAAGGTAGATTTGCCACCAACTTAAATTCTTTTTCAAACATATCATCAATTTTTGATGTTTCAATATTTAAAACATCGTCAAAAATAAGTGTCAAATTGTTCAATTTAATGTTTTCTAAAACTGGTTTTAAATCTTTATCAATTTCAATAGCAACGACTTTTTTTGCAAAATCGCATAACTCTCGCGTGAGCGCACCTGCTCCGGGACCAATTTCTAGCACTTCATCATCTTTATCAATACATGCATCTGCGCAAATTCCTCGCAAGAGATTTTTATCTGTCAAAAAATTTTGTCCAAATCTCTTTTTAAACACAAAATCTTTCATATATTAAAAACCCTTTTAACATTTTCCGTCGTTTGATTTGCAACCTGCTCAACCGTCATTCCCTTTAACATCGCAATTTTTTCTGCAATATAAGGTATGTTTTTAGAAGAGTTCACACTCCCTCTGACAGGTTCTGGTGCCAGATATGGGCTATCAGTTTCAAGCATAATATGTTCAAGTGGCAACCATGCTACAACTTCTTGCAAAGATTTGGCATTTTTAAAAGTGCAAACACCTCCAATAGTGAAATCTAAACCTAAGCGCATAATCCTTTCCGCGTCCATTTTGCTACCGCCAAAGCAATGAACGACTCCACCAAACCTTAAAAGCTCTTTCTTTTGCTCTAAAATTTGTAGAGCGTCTTCCATTGCATCTCTTATATGAATTTGCACCGGTTTTTTTAATTCATATGCAAGTTTTAATTGCTCAATAAAAACTTCTTTTTGCTTGTCATGAGATGGACCGTCAAAGTGATAATCGAGCCCTATCTCACCTATTGCGACGACTTTTGAATTTTTTACCAATTGTTTGATCAATTTAATTACATTTTCGTCAAAGCAGTCAGCGTCCTGTGGATGAACACCTATTGTTGCAAAAACCTGCTCAAATTGATTTGCAATATCAACCGCCTTTTTCATAGTTTCCACATCAGAAGAAGCACAGATAATCTTCTGCACATTCCTCTCGCAAGCGCTTTTGACTATATCTTTTGGATCACCGTCATAAAGGTGAGCATGAGCGTCTACAAACATGACTATATGCTAGCATTTTAAACAGGTTTTGTCAAGAAATTTAAAAATAACTCATATATTAGGATAATGAACAAAATTTGGCTTTTAATGATGCTTGCATCACTGATCGTTTTGCTATATGTCGATCCTGGGGCAACACTTTCAACTATGATAGACGCATCCACAAGTGCACTTACTTTGTGTATAGAACTTTGTGCTGTGTATGCAGTATGGCTGGGCTTATTGGAAATCGTTGATGCGACTGGGCTAGGGCAAAAACTTGCCAAATTATTAAGGCCTTTAATAAAAAAATTGTTTAGAGTCGATAATGAGGAAATAGAAAAGATGATCGCCTTAAATATGTCGGCAAATATATTGGGTTTAGGCAATGCCGCGACACCGATGGGCATTAAGGCTATGAAATCTTTAGATGATGGCAGTGGCGTTGCAACATTTTCTATGATTATGCTGGTTGTAGTAAATGCAACATCAATACAGCTTCTACCAAGCACGGTTATTGGTTTAAGAGCAAACGCAGGCAGTGAAAATCCAGCAGATATCATTTTACCAACTATTTTGGCAACAGTAGTCACTGTTTCAATAGGAATTATCCTTGTTTTAATTTTTGATAAAATAAAACGCCACATAGCGAGGCGTAAAAAATGAGCATTTATATATTACCAATTTTATTTATTGGGCTATTTTTATATGGTTTTTTTAAAAAAATAAACACATATGACACATTTGTAAAAGGAGCCAAAGGGGCAATAAAACTTGTGGTCGACATCTTCCCTTTTATTGCGTGCATAATGATTGCAGTTGCACTCTTACGGGCAAGTGGCGTAACAGAATTTTTGGCAAAATGCCTTGCACCTGTTTTCAATTTTTTAGGAATACCACCCGAACTTTGCGAACTTATTCTGCTTCGTCCATTTACAGGTTCAGGAAGCTATGCTCTTTTAAATGATGTATTTGTGACTTATGGAGCCGACTCATATATAGGTCGTTGCGCCAGCGTAATTTTAGGATGTAGCGAAACGATATTCTATGTAGCAACCATCTATCTATCCCAAACCAAAGTAAAAAGATTAGGTTACGCGATACCTTGTGCATTAATAGCTTCAATGATCGGCGCAATAGTAGCCTGCTTGCTTTGTAAGATTATTTAACAGTTAAAAGGTATTAACGTTAAAATACTTTCGCGATTAAATATTGGCTTACAATCTACATTTTAAATATTTCCAATGCGACTTCTTGCTTTTTTTGAATACTAGCCATGTTGCCCTCACGCAATTTTGTAAAACTTGCTTCAAGATCTGCCACAGAAGAAACAAATTCATCAAAAATATTTTTGTTTACTTCTTTTCCATCTGAATCAAGAACTTTTGCAATTGCTCTCCTTTTTTCTTCTTTAAGAATGAAAGGCATTATCTTCTCATCGAAATAATATTTGTTAATAAGTTCTTTTGCTTCTATCTCTCCTGAATAATAAGAATATACGTCTGATCCAATGGCTGTTTTTTTGGTACTCAAATTTCCCAACATATCCACATAACCTGATTCTAAAATATTTTTTCCCTCATCTTGGCTCTCCAAAACTACATATGGTGCAAACCCAGACATATATTTTTGATAAATCAAAGGTTCTCCATGTTTTGTCTTTTCAATTTTTAACTTTTGCCCAGTTTCATCATAAAATTCCAGCCCATATGAATATTCATTAGTTTTTAACATTTTATCCCAATTATACTGCTCAAACCTTCTACTCACTAAAGGTATAACCGCATAATAACCTGATGAAAAACCTTTTACTTCTCTAACAGGACCAATTTCAGCTATTTTTTTATCAACTGCATATTCTTTAGGCAAACTATTAATGGTTAAATATTGTTCAGCCCCTTTTTCCCTCACCGAAATATTAGATATTGTTGTTTTCATTTCTTCTCCACCTTTTCCATATTTTATATTTTCTGTAACATGATGTCAACCTTCAGTAATACGACTTTCAAGACCATTCCAATATTTGCCTTGAAATATCCTTTTTCCTATCCACAACATTTTTTTTATATTCTTCATCTTTTTGCATATGCAATGCTTCCAAACTAGCTAATCTTTCAGCACAACTATTAATATAATCTTCGCTAATGTTTTTCTCGGATGAACTTAATACAGCACTAATCATTCTTTTCTTTTCTTCATTTAAAACAAAAGGCATCACTTTTTTATCAATAAAATGTTTGTCTATTAATTCTTCTGCAGAAATTTTTTCTTGATAATATGCAAAAACATCATCCCCAATTTTTGTAGGATACTCAGAATAATTCCCTAAAAGATCAATCAACCCTTCTGCCACAACACTATAGCCCAAGATGTCAGAACTCGACAATTTAAATTGCATATAACCTGGAACACTGTTATTAAATTCAACTTTTGAAATGTGCTCTTTGTTTTTCGTAGAAAAACCTTCAACCTCGCGTGCTTTCCCTGAATCATTAATGATAATTAAACCTCTCATCGTTTTGCCGTCGATATTGTTTGGTTTAGAAGCGAAGGCAACAAACATATCTTCGCACTCAAAAGGATTAACTGCGTCAAACAAACCCAAAGTCATTCTTTGATCACGGTTCCGCAATGCAGGAATTGGGTCTATTGCAATATTAAACTCTCCTGTGCTAATTTTAATAATATTATAACCACACATGCTTTTCTTCATTATTTTTTCTCCTTTAAGTTGTGATTTCTAGCTTCTCTCCTCTTCTCATAATTTTCTATCGAAAAAATTGCGTTGATTTTTTTTATTGCTTCTTTTTTATTCATTTTTACTCCTTTTCTACTTTTTTTTATTCTATCACGCTTTTTTAATATTTGTCAATAATTTGTTTAATAATTATAAATGTTTTCTTTATTGCAACTTTTTATAAAAACATATAGCTTCAATGATCGGTGCAATCGTAGCTTGTTTGCTATGCAAAATTATTTAAAGTGTTTTGCATTTTCATATTTTGTATAACTATAACTTATAGTTTCTTATTTCTTCTAAATAATCTCCATTTTTGTCATTAGTGATCAAATTTGGATACACCCTCACACCAGGCTTTGCGCCCTTTACTGCTTCGACGACAAACAAAACGACCTTCTTTTTGCCGTTTTCGGTGAAAAACATACGTTTTGGTTCCAACTTGCACAGTTTAAGTTCTGCAATCATTTCACAGCAACGATCGGCATCATAAACAAAATAAGCGCGTCCTCCAAATTTTAAAATTTGAGAAGTTATATTGCACAAGTCTTTTAGTGGCAAATTTTTCTCATGCCTAGCACACGCTTTACTTTGATTTTCATTAAATTTGGAAGAACCCTCTTTTTTATACGGAGGATTTGAAAAAACAACATCAACACTTTCATTTTTTAAATATTTTTTAAAATTTCTTATATCATCATTAAAAAATTCAATATTTGCAATGTCATTCAACAGCAAACTCTTTTTTGACATCTCAAACAGTTCTTTTTGAATTTCAAA
>CALVOH010000013.1 GCA_944350225.1 uncultured Clostridia bacterium
TTTATCAAACACCAGATGAATGCGTCGAAATGATGTACGCACTGTTTACTGACATACCAATGAATGAAATCAAAGACATGATTAAAAATGATATTGTTTCTGCAAAAAAACGCTTATCATATGAGATAACAAAGTTTGTTAGAGGAGAGGCTGATGCTATGCAGGCACAAAGGATGAGCGAAAATCTCTTCTCGCAGGGTGGAGATGATGCACCTGTCGTTAAAGTTTCATCCGGCATAAACATATGTGATGTTCTTGTTATGACAAAACTTGCACCTTCAAAGAGCGAAGCGAGGCGCTTAATTGTCGGCGGAGGAGTTTCGTTTGGTGGAGAAATAGTAAAAGACTTTAATTTTACTGTTAAAGAAAACGGCTTGCTTAAAAAAGGCAAAAAGAATTTTATTAAAGTAGAAATTGTATGAAATTTTTTAAAGAAAATGAGATTATAATAAAAAAATCAAAGTTCTTAGGTTTTTTATTGCAAAACACAAATGAGAATGAAATTTTGCAGGCTTTACGACAGCTTCAAACAGAACACAAAAAAGCGACGCATATTTGTTATGGCTACATTGTGTCGGAACCCTTGCAAGAAAAATTTTTTGACGATGGCGAACCTTCAAGGACGGCAGGCTTTGCAATTTTGTCAGTATTACAAAAGAAAAAATTAAAAAACGTTGCGGTTTTTGTTGTAAGATATTTTGGAGGCGTTAAATTGGGGGTAGGTGGGCTTGTTAGAGCCTATACTCAAACAACTTCACAACTTTTTAAAGGGGAAAAATGATAATAACTCAAATAAAAAAAATAGGTAAGGGCGAAAGATATTCTATTTTTATAGATGGCAATTTTTCTTGCGTTTTGGAAGCTGAAATAATAGTAAAAAACCAAATTAAAGAGGGACAAGAAATTGACGAAGAGAAGTGGCAAGATGTGCGTTTACAAAACGGCGATCTTTCTTGTTTTTCAAGAAGCCTGTCTTACTTAGAAAAGACTTTTCGAACAGAAAAACAGTTGAAAGATTACTTGCGTGAGAAAGGATTTTTGGAAGAAAGCATTGAAAAAGCGATTAGTAAACTTAAAGAATATGGTTATATAGATGACTTGGTTTACGCAGAAAATTATGTCAAAACATACATCTCTAAAAAGGGTTCAAAAAAGATTAAGTTTGAATTACTTACAAAAGGTGTCGATCGAGAAATCGTTGATGAAGCATTAAACAAAATTGTTGATGAAGATGAAGAAAGAAAAAGATGCTTTATATTTTTGAAAAAATATTTGAAAGACAAAATTTTGGACAAAAAAACAAAAGCAAAGGCATATGCGCATCTCATTTCAAAGGGATATTCATCGGAGGTTGTTTTAAGTGCAATAGGGAGGCTCGAAGATGAGAGTTGGGATTGATTTAGAAAATATAGATCGAATGAACGAAAAGCTTTTAGCAAAAATTTGCTTTGAAAGTGAAAAAAGATGGTTGTCAAATTTTTCTGATATAACAGTAAAAACTCATATGGCATCTTTATGGGTGGCAAAAGAGGCAACTATAAAAGCGCTTGGCGTAGGCGATATGCGAGAAGTTGAACTAGTGCATGAAAATTCAAAGCCTAGTATTTTACTTCATGGAAAAATGCTTGAAAAATTTAAAGAATTAAATATGACTGAAATTGAAATTTCAATTTCGCACACAAAAGAGCAGGCGGTTTGCATCGTCATAATGAAATAACTAGATTAAAAAAACACAGATTAGTCCATTCATTTCACTAGTTTCAGCTTGATTTATAAATTAATTGTTGGTTTTTAAAGCTAACAAATTTAAAAATTTAGATATTCTATTGACTAAACAATACTTTTAATGATAATATAAAAATATATATTTGAAATATTTATTTTGGAGGAGATATGGTTTTATTTCTTACAAGTGATGTTGGAGCATCAAAAAAGGAAAATGGAGTAAGGGTTGTTTCTAAATTGAATAATACAAATAAATTTATAGATGAATTGCAAAAATATTTAATAAAAGGTGATAATTTTTTGTTTGTGGCAAGCAATCCTGATACTTTTGAAGTAAATGATTTTTATGGAACGATAACTTTTAATTCTTTTAATCTCTCTGGATTTAGTTTTAATAATTTACATATATTGGACTCTAGAAATCAATCCCAGGCTGAAAATCTAGTAAAAGAAGCAAGCATTGTGTTTTTAGCAGGTGGTGATACAATGAGAGAAATGCAATTTTTTGAAGAAATAAATTTATCAAAATTATTAAAAAAATACTCTCCAATTATTATCGGACAAAGTGCTGGTGCAATAAATCTCGCTGAAGAAGTTTATTGTTCTCCTGAAGATGAAGAAGAAATTGAAAATAAAAGATATTTTCCTGGTCTTGGATTAAGCAAAATAAATATTGAACCACATTTTAAAAACTCACCGCACTTTGCTAAATTCAATATTTTAGAAAAAATACTTTTAGAAGATAGTAAGAAAAAACCTTTTATAGCAATAACTGACGGTAGTTATATTGTTGATAATGGAAAAGAACAAATGATTTTTGGAGAAGCTTATGCTTTTTTAAATGGAAATTATTATCAAATTTCGAAAAATGAAGATTGTCTAAAATTCAGTCCTGATATTTTAAAAAAACAACAAAACTTTGAAAAATAGATTATAAAAAAGATAATGTTTAATAACATTATCTTTTTTCATTAATTTTGAAATTTATAATCTTTATTATTTTTATATTCCTTTTCTTTTTTTTGCTAGTTTCAAAATGGTTTAACTTTATTGCGCTTGTTTTAATTAAATTTTTAATTTTTTATCAATTTTTTTAATTTTAATTCAAAACACTACAAATTCTTTTAAAAAAATTAACTTATTATTAAAAAAAAGGAGCTATATACTCAAAGTAAAGCTCCTTTTTTAGTAACAATTTACAACTGTAGATTTTAAGCAACTACCTTTTCTGCGATTGAAGTGTCTACAACGCTTTCATAGTCGGTGTTTCCATTCAACATACCTGCATTTTCGGTTATGGCAAGCAACATTTCAAAGGCTGATTGATTCATAATAGGATTAGAAGCAAAAGCGTTAATTCTGTAATAAGCTTCAACTGCTATTTCCATATCTGATATGCTCAATCCATCGAATGAAGGCAACAGTGCTTCTGCCGCTGATCTAAGATTGTTGTTTTCATAGCATTCTTTTAAATAGTCATAAGCTCGGATCACTGCTCGCAAAAATTTTTCACAAACATCGGAGTGGTCTTTGATGTAGGAATCTTTTGCAATAAAACATGTGTATGGAATGTTTGTGTTGTTTACTAAACTGCCAACAGAAGCAACTATCTTGTACTCTGGATGTTCTGCTATTAAATTTGAAGCATTAGGTTCAAACAAAGTGCAGTATTTTGCATCAGAATTTACAAATTCGCTTGCAATTGCATCAAATGCGACATCTGTTCTTAAATTGACTTGATTTTCACCAGTGCCAATTTCTAATCCGTGCTGTTCGATTGCATATTGCAATGTCATAGCGGGAAGGCCACCAGCTCTGCCACCGATTATGGTTTCACCAATAAGGTCTGTTATCTCAAAAGGCTCATTCGTATTTTCTTTTGAAACGATAAAAGAACCATCAGTTTGTGTTAATTGTCCAAACACCTTCGGCGCGTCAGAAATACCTTCTTGTGATGTATAAACTACTGTTTCTGGTCCTGCCAAAATTATGTCGGCTGAGCCCGATACCAATGCCGACATTGAATAATTTGAGCCTCCGCCATTTGTCAGATTAACTTCAAGTCCTTCATCTTCAAAATAGCCAAGATTTATTGCAGCATAAAAAGGTGCGTAAAAAATAGAATGTGTTACTTCATTCAAATTGATTTTTGAATAATCTTTACCTCCACATCCTACTAATAGCGTCGTTGTAAGTGCCATCATAAAACATAGGCATGTTACAACGGCAAGTTTAATTTTTTTCATTCGTCCTCCTTTACAAAATTCATTTTATGATTAAATGAAAATTTAAGTTCGTAGAATTTTAAAGATGTTGTAAGTTTTTGCCTATTTGTATTTGCTTGTGTAACAAACCGTAAGTTTTGACATATATAAGAAAGAATTTAAAAGATGTAGTAAAATGATTTAATTTGTTTGCTTTTTTTAGATCAAAATTGTAAAATGACAATATATGGAGGCCTTTTGAAGTGGGAGTAATTGATGTTGAAAATTTAACAAAAGATTATGGCCATGGGCGAGGAGTTTTTGATGTTTCATTTTCAGTGAAAGAAGGTGAGGTGTTTGGCTTTTTAGGGCCAAATGGCGCCGGCAAATCCACTACAATTAGGCATATCATGGGCTTTTCAAAGCCTCAAAAAGGTGAAACAAGAGTCTATGATATGGAAAGCTTTTCAAGTTATGATAAAATCATGGATAAGGTGGGGTATCTTCCTGGCGAAATAGCGCTTCCCGAAGGGATAAGTGGCACAGAATTTATTGTGATGATGGCTGAGCTTAGAGGGCGAGCTGATAAGTCAAGAGTCGACATGTTGTTGAAGACTTTTGGTCTTGATCCAAGATTGCAAACAAAAAGTATGAGTCTTGGCGATAAAAGAAAACTTGCGATAGTTGTAGCTTTCATGAATGATCCAAGTGTTCTTATTTTAGATGAGCCGACGAGTGGGCTTGATCCGGTGATGCAACAGGTTTTCATTGATTTTATAAAAGAAGAGAAAAAACGAGGGAAGACAATTTTGCTTTCATCTCACATATTTAGTGAGGTGGAGCAGACCTGTGATCGTGTAGCGATTATTAAAGACGGAGTTATAGTTTCAACTTTTGAAACAAATTCTATTAAACACAATGAAAACAAGCAATTTGAGTTATATTTTAAAAATCAAAAAGATTTTGACACATTTGCGAAATCATTATCAAAAGTAAAAATAACAAAGGGCAATATAGTGCGCGCAGGGATTAAATCGGTTTCGCCTAGCAATTTAAAAATTGTTGTTGCTATAAAAGATAAAGACATTAACAAACTTATTGACCTTGTCTCGACTTATAATCTTGCAAGTTTTAAACAAGTAAAATTTTCACTAGAAGATTATTTTATGCAATTTTATAAAGAAGAAAAAGATTTTGGAGGCGTTAAGTGGAAAAAGAATTAACTCCTTTAATACAAGCCGAAAACTTGACAAAAGATTATGGTCAGGGGCGTGGAGTTTTTGATCTAAATTTTTCGATAAAAAAAGGTGAAACATTTGGATTTGTTGGTACTAATGGGAGTGGTAAAACCACTACTATAAGACAAATAATGGGATTTATAAAGCCGCAAAAAGGTTTTGTGAAAATTAATGGAATGGACGCCTGGCAAGATTCATGTGAAATAAAAAAATATGTTTCATACGTGCCGGGAGAAATAGCCTTTCCTGATTTAAAAGATGGAATCACATTTTTAAAAAATCAAGCGGAACTATTGGGAATTAAAAATCTGGATTATGCAAATTACCTAATCAAAAAGCTTCAATTGGATCCGTCGGCAAACTTGAAACGTATGAGTAAAGGCATGAAACAAAAAACAGCACTGGTTGCTGCTCTTATGTCAGACAAAGAAATTTTAATTTTAGACGAGCCAACGACAGGTCTTGACCCTCTTATGCGAGAAACGTTTATTGATTTGATTTTCGAGCAAAAAAAGAAGGGAAAAACGATTTTAATGAGCAGTCAAATGTTTGATGAATTGGAAAGGACTTGTGATAGGGTGGCACTAATTTTTAATGGTAGGATTATTGATATAGCAGACATTAACGAATTAAAAAGTTCGACTAGGAAAATTTATAAAATAGAGTTTTTACAAAAGGTAGATTATCAAAAGTTTAAACGATTACGATATAAAATCATTCGCGATCAAAAGCAATATAATCAAGTAACGATTGATATAGATGACAAGGATATAAACAGACTATTTAAAACTTTAAAAAATTATCAGGTCAAATTTATAGCAGAAATAAAATTTAATCTCGAAAAGCATTTTAAAGATGTTTTAGCAGAGCAATTAAAAGGAGAAAAATGATGTTTTTCAGTAAAGCTTTATTCAAACAATCTATGAAAGCAAATTGGGTGAAGTGGTTGTCTGTTACTGTCGCCACATGCGTCATGCTTGCAATTGTCATTATAGTCCTTGGCAGTTTGTCTATTAATGACATAAGAGATTCTCTTAAAGGCGTATTTGCGCAGGCAGACCAAGAAGCTGAACTTAAAGAAGGTGCAATAGATAGCTATGACGCATACCTTAGTTCTGTCGAATTTGAAAATGGAATTGTAACCTTGACAGGTTCACCATTTTGGGACGGCGCGTTTGTGTCAATAAAAGATGAAATTACGGAGGCTTATGACAACAGCAAAGCAGGGTATGAATTGCAAAATGGAGTGAGTGCGCAGGGTGAAGATTTAAAACAATTACAATTGACTACTTCAAATGCACTTGCCGAGCAGTTTTTCCAAATGGCTGGTAGCATGCTAGGAGATGCAACTCAAGATGATTTAGCACAGTTAATATACATTTTAATTTTAACATATGAAAATAATCCAGAAAGCTTTGATGATGCTAATTCAGCAAATTTGGTCGAAGCAATTAACAATCAGTACTATGCATATGTGTATGATATGGCATACGATTTGGCTTTACAAGAAGAAAATGCAACAGTTATAAATGCAACTTCAAGTGCGATCTCAGCTAAGGAGGTTGCTCAAAAAGGTGTTGGGGCATATGTGCCTAGTGCTGAATTTGACATCAATGATTATAAAACGACCGCTCGCGATGAAGTCAATGAATTAATACGTAACCAAGCATACAATTCCTTTAATATCGTAGAAACATCAACTGATGAGCAAAAGGAGGAGGCAAATCAATACGCAATCGCAGCAAAAGTTATAAGCAACACCGCTATCAGCACATACGAATTGTGGTTAACAGAAGGTGCAACAGTTGAAGAAGCTCGCTTGCAGGCAACTGTAAGCATAACTGGTCAAATTGATGAAAAAGTTGCAGAAGCGCTTGAAGAACTTGGAAACATGGATATTTATGGGCTGATAATAGGTTCGATATTTTACAGAATAGCGGGCATTTTGCTTCCTATGGTTTATGTGATAATGGTTGCAAACGGATTGCTTGCGGGTCAAGTTGATTCAGGGTCTATGGCATACGTGCTTTCTACTCCAACAAAAAGACGCACGGTTTCAACAACGCAAATGCTTTATTTGTTGGCATCATTGCTAGCCATGTTTGCGTGTGTGACAGCTGTCAGCGTTGTTTCAATTTGGATAGTTGGTGGCAATTCCTTTGCCATAAACTTTGGAGAGATATTGCTATTTAACCTTGGTGCATTTTTAACAATGTTTGCTTTTGCAGGATTTTGCTTTATGTGTTCTGCAATATTTAATAGAACAAAATATTCATTATCAATAGGCGGAGGTATTTCTATATTCATGCTTGTATGCACAATTCTTGGCTTATTTGGTTCGAATGTTGTTCCATCTGCAATGAGGATAGACCAAATGAACGTTTTTAACTATCTTTCTATGATATCGTTGTTCGACACAAACTTAATTTTGGCAGGTGGATTAACTTTTTTCATTGGATTTGGTGTTCTTGCATTTATTGGAGTAATTTCGTTTATTATCGGAACAATTGTGTTTGATAGAAAAGACCTGCCACTGTAATTAATGACTTTTTTGGCTCAACATAATTATTTTGGGAAATTTTATATAAAAAAGAGTATTGACAAAGGCAAAAACTTATGCTAGAATAAATGCATAAAAATATGCTTTAATACGGAGGAAATTATGTCTCTTTTACTTGACAACAATATATGGGCTCGCTTTTCACAGCCAAATGTTATTATTGGACTTATTCTACTAGCTATAGGACTTTTAGTTGCTATATTTGCGAAGAAGATAACAAAGATGGTAAGAAAAACAAACAAAATTGAGCCGAATGACAAAATATTGTTGGTGTTAAAGGCTTTTGCTCTTACAGTTGTTTTAGTTTCTTTAATAGTTATGGTGATTGAATAAACAAGCAAAATTTGCTTGTTTTTTTATTTTATAATATATATAATAAAAAAAGTTTAAACTTCAAAAAAAAGATTTATTAATTTTACATTTAAAATCGAGGGTGATAAGATGAGCGAAAAGACATTTGTTAATTCAACAAAAAAAGAAAAAATTTTTAGATATGTAAATATTGCTTTAACAATTGCGATGGCATTGACAGGTGTCGCACTCGCAATTTATTATAAGGTTGCAGGTGATCCAAACGAAAGATTTTTTCCAAGTTTAGGCATGCTAATTTATTGTGCAATACCATTTTTGTTTGAATTAATAACAAGATCTAAATTGCCAAATTCTGTTTTTTTAATCTTTAATATTTATGTTGCTATTGCTGCATTATGGGGGAGCGCACTTTCAGGATATAAAGATATAGCTTTCCTTGACATTATCGTTCATTTTGTTATGGGTTATCTAATTAGTGTGCTTGGCTTCTTTTTCTTATGCCGAAATGGCGAGAATAAAAAAATGAAAAAGATTACAGTTTTATTTTTTTGTGTTTTCTTTTCATTGTTTATAGAGTCGGCTTGGGAATTAAGTGAAAGAGCGCTTGATTTGATTTTAAATATAGGAATACAGGGTGAATGGGTTGATGGAACAAATGCACCTCTGCTGATCGACACAATAGAGGATATCGCTTGC
Organism: uncultured Clostridia bacterium; assembly: GCA_944350225.1. Lineage (GTDB taxonomy): Bacteria > Bacillota > Clostridia > Christensenellales > UBA1242 > Caccovivens. Next base: position 8,736 of record CALVOH010000013.1, read on the forward strand.
AATATGGGTGGAGCAATCTTGTTTGGTATTCATTACGCAGTTTCTATTTTTACGAAGAAGGATCTTGGCATCTTAAGTATGGAAAAAGAATTTTCTGTTAGGCACAAACTTTTCGAAAAAAACAAAATAGCTGATACTGAGACGGTAAAACAAAATAATAAGAATGATCAAGTCGAAAACGAAGAAAATCAAGGTGAGTAGTTTTAATTTTAAAATTGTTTAGTTGACTTTGTTTTAGATTTATTTATCTGTAAAAACAAACAAATTAAAAATGTTTAATTTTTTAAAATGCAAAATGTAAAATGCATAATTTAAATTTAAAGTTAATTATTATTATAAAATATTATAGTTCAATTTAAAAATATTAGAATATTTTTAATAATAAAAAGGTTAATTTTGATTTAAATCAGCATTTAATTCTTTTTAGTTTATTTGCAAAAAAATATTTTTTTATTAATTATTTAAAAAAAATATTGAGAAATACAAACAACTCCCCATGCTTATTTTAAAAATGATTTTATATTCTTTATATTTTGATGAAAAACATTTTCTTATTAAATGTTTGATAAAAAATAATGAGTAAATTATATTACTCATTATTTTAATTTTACATAATAATTAAATATTTCTGTCAATAAATTTTAATGATCTAATTATGTTGTCAATATTCTCATAAACTTCAACCGTTCCAATATCTATCCTATGTGCAGGATAAACATTCCATGCATAAACGTCGGTTTGTTTACATAACCATGACGGCAAATTTCCAGGAGCATCTTTACTGTTTCCAGCTTTAAGATATTTGTCAATAAGTTTTACAGAATTTTTATTGTAAATATAAAATGGTCCTACGGCAAAATTTCCTTTTGGATTTTGTGGTTTTTCTTCCATGCTTAAAACTTTGTTGTTTTCATCTAAAATAGCAACCCCATGTGAACGCAAAATTGAAAGGTCGTCAGTTTTTGAACCGAGGATCATATTGCTGTTTCCGTTTGATTTATATATGTCATAAAAAGTTTTCAATTTAAAATCAAACCAGTTGTCGCCGGCAAGCACCATGATATCATCTTTGATGTTTCTTTTGTTTATAGCAAATTTTATATCACCTATTGCACCTAAACGATTGTCATTGTTTGTTGATCCATCATTTAATATTGTGATTTTTTTTGTCGACTTTAAACTTTCTGCCCAATCTAAAAAGTTACGATAAAATTTTGCGTTTGAAACTATAACGATTTCATCGATATCTTCAATTTCTTCTAGATTTTCAATAAGCAAATCTATTAATGCTTTGCCTTGAACTTTTAACAAAGGCTTTGGTGTATTTTCGGTTAATTTACCAAGACGTGTGGCATATCCAGCACATAAAACTATCGCTTTCATATTTTCTCCTTTTACTTTTTTATACTAGCACATCTGTTTGTAATATCAAACAACATTTGAATATTATTTTATTTTTTATAAATCTTTTGTGTAGATCACAGGATATATAGGCTTAACGAAATTGATAGATAAAATTATGAAATAATACTATCTGTACTTCAAAAAAAAACAAATCTTATTAATGGGATAAAAAAAATTATAAAAATTAAAAATGTTTTTCATAAAAAACTATCTTTGTACTTATCTTAATAAATGTGTAAACACTTTTTTATGTTTTTATTATTGACAGCAATTGTTTTTCATTTTTTAATTTTTATCTTTTGTGTTTCTTCATCATCAAATTGGCTAGAATATAAGTTATAGTAAAAACCTTGTTTTTGCATCAATTCATCATGATTTCCAACTTCAACAATATCTCCGTTGTTCATTACAATAATTTGATCCGCATTTCTAATTGTTGACAATCTATGCGCTATAACAAAGCTTGTTCTTCCTTCGGTGAGTCTTTCCATCGCTTTTTGTATTAACACTTCCGTGCGTGTGTCTACCGAGCTTGTAGCTTCATCAAGTATTAGCATAGGACTATTTTGAATCATAGCTCTTGCAATCGTAAGTAATTGCTTTTGACCTTGGCTTATCATCGAATCTTCTTTTAAAATCATATCATAATTGCCGGGTAGTGTGGTAATAAAGTGGTGAACATTTGCCATTTTGCAATCTTCAATCATTTGCTCATCGGTCGCATTTGGATTTCCATATTTTAAATTTTGACGGATTGTGCCTTCAAAAAGCCAAGTGTCCTGTAACACCATTCCAAACAAGGATCTCACATATGATCTTGTCATATCTTTAATGCTTACGCCGTCTATTTTTATGTCGCCACTGTTTATTTCATAAAATCTCATTAACAAATTGACGAGAGTCGTTTTTCCTGCTCCCGTTGGGCCAACAATTGCTATATTTTGTCCCGGTTTTGCAGTGAAGGTAAAATCTTTAATTATTATTTTGTCCTCTGTGTAACCAAAAGAAACATGGTCAAATTCCACCAAACCTTTTACATTTTTTATCTGTTTGCAGTTTGTGTCTGCTGGCTCGTCTTTTTCTGCTAAAAATTCCATAACTCTTTCGCTGGCAGCAGCTGATGATTGCAACGAACTAAATATACCGCCCAATTGTGCCATAGGCTGATGAAATAATCTTATATAAGTGATAAATGTTATGATAGATGTGACAAAAAGTAAATTATTTGATGAGATAGCTAGATACGCGCCAAAAATGCAAACACCAGCATAAATCAAATTCCCAACCACATCAATTGAGGGCATCATAAGAGAGGAAAGATAACGAGATCTTTTTGCTGAAATTCTTAAATTTTTATTGACAACGTCAAATTCGTTTAATGCTTTTGCTTCTCCATTAAACGCTTTTACAACATTATGGGCTGAATAAATTTCTTCAATGTGGCTGTTCATATCTCCCAAAAATTTTTGCTGTTTAACAAAATATTTTTGTGAAAATTTTACAATGAGCAATATTAAACCGATTGTTAAAGGTATTTCTATCATTGAGAAGAGTGTCAATTCCCAGCTGATCGTAAACATCATGATAGGAATACCGATTATCATTGTCATTGATGTTATTAAGTTTGACAAAGTATTGTTTAATGTTTGGCCAATTAAGTCAACGTCATTTGTCATTCTTGAAAGAATGTCGCCATACATATTTTTGTCATAATAAGAAAAGGGAAGTCTGTTGATTTTTTCAATAATTTGTCTTCTAAAATTCTCCGCAATTTTGGCGGACACCTTTGCCATAATAAAATTTTCTAAATAAGTGAAAACAAAAGCTATCACATACATAACAATTAAAATAATAGCGTAGCTAGTTAATTTTGAAAAGTCGACGCTTTCTTGCAAAAGAAGTTTCATCATATCATTTAATAAAAGTGGTCCTACGACTGACAAAGCTGTTCCAATCAAAGCAAGAGACAAAGCTATAACGACTGCCCATTTATAAAGTTTAAAGGCCTTAAATAAGTATTTAATCGATTTTTTAAAATCTTTTGATTTTCCAACAGACATACTAAAAGGTGGCATTATAATTCCTCCTGTTTAAGTTGTGACAAAGCAATTTCTTTGTAAACTTCACATGAATTAATAAGATCGTCGTGTTTTCCACATCCAACCATTTTCCCTTCGTTTAAGACTATGATCATATCAGCATTTCTTATTGTCCCAATTCTTTGTGCTACAATTATTTTAGTAATATTTTTTGTCTGTTTTTCAAGTGCTTTTCTCAGTGTTTTGTCAGTTTTGTAATCAAGTGCTGAAAAAGAGTCATCAAAAATCAGTATTTCTGGATTTCTTACCAAAGCTCTAGCAATAGACAATCTTTGTTTTTGTCCTCCCGAAACGTTTTTTCCGCCTTGCGAAATATGAGATTCAACTCCACCTTCTTTTTTGTAAACAAAAGTTGCTTGCGCTATTTTTAATGCTCTGTCTATATCTTCATCTGTGGCATTTGGATTGCCATATAAGATATTCTCTTTAACTGTTCCAGAAAAAAGTACACCTTGTTGTGGCACATAACCAATTCTTTCGTGCAAAGCTTTTAATTTAAAATCTCTAACATTTTCGCCATCTACAAAAACTTCACCTAATGTGCAATCATAAAACCTTGGTATAAGATTTATAAGCGTAGATTTTCCAGAGCCCGTTGAACCTATAAAAGCAACGGTTTGACCTTGCTTTGCTTTAAATGAAATATTTTTTAAAACATAGTCGTCAGCACCTGGATATTTAAACGAAACATCTTTAAATTCAATCGTGCCTTTTTCTTTTGTTTCAACGCCTTCGCCATCTATTATACTCGTTTGAGTTTTTAAAACCTCTTGAATCCTTTTTGCAGAAACTAATGCCCTAGGGATCATAACAAAAAGCATTGATGCCATCATAAACGATGTTATTATTTGAAGAGAATATTGCGTAAACATACTTAAAATAGGGTAGTCGATAGAACCATCTGCAATTAAATATGCTCCGAGCCATACGAGTGCCAAACTCGTTCCAGACATAATTAATGTCATGCCAGGTTGAATTAAGGTTGTAATTCTATTTACAAAAATTTGAATTTTACTTAAAGATTTGTTTGCTTTGTCGAATTTAGCTTCTTGCAATTCTTCTGCAGAATTTGCTTTCACAACTTTTAAACCGGTCAAATTTTCTCTCGTGACAAGGTTTATTCTGTCTGTCAACGTTTGGAATTTATCAAACTTTGGCACAACAAGTGAAAATACAAATGTTATCATTAAAAGCAGTATAGCAACAGAAACTGCTGTTACAATTGACAAGCCTGATGAGAGGTTTACAATTTTTAAAACAGCAATAACTGCGGTAACAGGTGCTGTCAAGCCTATATTAAGAGTCATTATTAAAACTTCTTGAAGCTGTGTTATATCGTTTGTGGATCTTGTTATAAGAGAAGCAATTGAAAAGTTGTTTATTTCTTTCATTGAAAAGTTGTTTACGTGATTAAATAATTCTCTTCTTGTTTTAGCCAAGACTCCTGTCACAACGTGAGATGATAGATAGTTTGCAATTGCACGAGAAAAATACATACCAAACACCATAAGAAGCATAAAGCCACCGTTGATTAGAATATCATTCCAGTAAACACTTAAATTTCCAATTCTAGCGCCATTTTCAAGAAAGCCAACTATTGCCCCAAGATATTCGGGAAGAGTTAAGTTAAAATAAACGTGTGCACCGAGGAATATGAAGTTCACAAAGATTAAGAGCCAATCTTTAAATGACATTAGTTTAAAAATTTTTGACATGAGGCTATTATATGACTAAATACTTAATAAGTCAAATAAAATAGTTGAATAACTGAAAGAAAATTGTTAAAAATGTTTTTGTTTTTTTTTATGTTATGTTACAATAAGCCGAGGAGATTAAAATGAAATTGTTTAGAAATGATAAAGTCGTTGATCCAACAATTCACGATGAAGAAGAAAATATAAATATTTCAATGGGCGTGCACATTTTGTCAAATTGTAAAAATGTAAGCGTGAGTGGTAATGCAGTTATCTTAGAAGCGATAGGAACACACTTTAAAGATGTTAGCGGTAAAGCATTTATACAAATGTTTGATGCGAGTAGCATTGAATCTTTGTATGGTAAAGCAAGAATTGGGTTGTTAAAAAGTGGATTTATAGGCAGAGTTTCAGGTAAAGCAAAAATAACGACTGTAAATGATTGTGTGATTGATTATGTTGCAGGAAAAGCAAAAATTGGAACTATGAATGATGGATTTATTCGTTTTCTTGACGATAAATCGGAGCTTGCAACTATTACAAAAGGCAAGATCATGTTTGTGCGTGATAAAGCAAGGATAGTAACATTAATTGACGGAGAGATAACTGCCATAGAAGACAATGCAGAACTTACCAGCATGATGAACGGAAAAATTACTTATACTTTAAATGATGCAAAAGTAGGGACGATAAATAATGGCCAAATAACTCTTATTGCTGACAATTCTGAAATTTCAACTCTCAACAAAGGCGAGATAGCCGAGATGATTGGGTCAAGCATGATTAGTGCAAACATGGAAGGCAACATCAAATATATGACTCCAAACGCGCTTATTCTTTACAGCCCAGATCAAAGCGAAAAAATGAGAGAAGAGTTTAAAAAGAACAAAGAGGAACTTTTAAAAAATGTTGAGGAAACACAAGTTGAACCATCACAAATGGAACTTGATCTTCCTGAATCATTAAAAGTTGAAAAGAAACAAAGAAAGAAAAGAGAAAAGAAGGCGGTTGTTTTAACTACATCAGAAAACGAAACAAAATCAGAGTGAGGACTAATATATGGACGCATTTTTGCATGCGCTATCAGATGCGTCTCTTGACACATTAAAAGCACTGCCTATATTATATTTGGCGTATCTTTTAGTCGCATATTTTTCACATTCACAAAGCACAAAATTTACAAAATTTTTAAATAAATCAAAAAAGGCTGGCCCTGCGGTTGGCGCTTTTTTAGGTTGCATACCACAATGTGGCTTTTCTTCTGTCATGTCTGATCTTTATTCTAGAAGGTCTATTACACTTGGAACTTTAATAGCAGTTTTTGTCGCAACCAGTGATGAAGCTTTACCTATATTGATAAGTCAGCCAGAGTTTGTGGTCGACATGCTTGTGTTGATTGCATTAAAAATAGTTTTTGCACTAGTTTTTGGCTACATTGTTGACTTGTTAATTTCAATGTTTAAAAAGAAATCTCTTCCTGCCGAACCAATTTTAGCCGAGGAGCTTGAACATCAACATGATCATTGCGCATGTCATGGGCATAGCGATTCCAAAGGTCATTGTCATAAAGAGAATATTTTTATAGATGCTTTATATCACACGTTAAACATTATGATCTACATTTTTATTGCAACGCTATTGATTGGCATTGTAGTTGAATCTGTTGGTATGGATGCTTTAACTTCATGGTTTGGTGGCAACATTTACATTCAAATTTTGTTGGCTGGTTTGATAGGTTTAATTCCTAATTGTTCTGCTTCGGTATTTTTAGTGGAATTGTTCATAAACGGAGGTATAGCGTTTAGTGCTATGTTCGCAGGGTTGTGCGCAGGAGCAGGAGTAGGCACGATAGTTTTATTCATTAAAAACAGAGGCAAAAAAAATATTTTGGCAAACATAGGGATAGTATTTTTGATGTACATGATTGGGGTAGTAAGCGGAATTATTGCAAGTTTTATTTATTAAACGCTTGTTTCTTTTCTGCAAGAACAATTACAAGTTTGATGGCATACATGTTTGTCATGGCTGCTTTTGTGTTATAAAATTTAACAAATCTGTAAAATTATTTTGACTTTTGTAAAATATTATGCTATTCTAATGTTAGAATATAAAAAATGTGTAAAAATTACTTAGGAGAAGATTGTGAAAGAGACATTAGATTTGGATGCATTTAACAATGCAGATATGCAAAAAAAGATTGAAATCGTAAAGTCACTAGGGATATACGAACTTCGTGGACTTGCACGTGTTTTAGGAATAAAATCTCCTACGACAAAAGTTCGCGAAACATTGATTGAAAACATATTGGTTACTCTTGTAAAAGGTAAACCTTCCGAGCCTCAAATGAGCCGAAAGGGAAGGCCTTTTAAAAAATTGGCGCATTTAGATAATATAGTGTCGATGATAGCCAACCAACCTGTTGTCGAAGTCAATTATGAAACAGTTTCTGAATTTAATCAAGAATTGCCTATTTTTAGCTATAAGGGAGAAAAACTTTTAAAAGTGAGTGGTGTGTTAAGGCATGGCAAGGTTTCATCATATTTTGTTGATTTAAAGAAAGGATATCATGTCTTTGTTCCACAGGATTTGATGAATTTAAAAAAATTAACCACTGGTGATTTTATTGAAGGAGTTGCTTTTAAAATAAATGACAATCAACAATATTATATTAAAGAGCTGACGAAAGCAAATGGAACTTTATTTAAAGATTATAGCTTAATGGAAAATCAAGACAACGATCAGGTTTTGCCTTCGGAATTTTTGCATTGGGAAAAATTTAAAATTCTTAAAGGAGGACGCAATATTTTTGTTAGCGATGATCCACTTTATATCGACAACTCTTTAAAAACTATATTGTCGTGCATGGAAAACGAAGATTCTGTCAATATCTTTTTGGGACTTAATCTTTGCTTTGAAGATGAGATGTTTATATCCTCAAAAAACATCATCACATTTTCTAGTCAATATTTGAGTAGCGCCGAAGATGGTTTTAACAGAGTGTTAGATGTAATAAACATGATTTCACGACTTGCTAGTCAAGGGAAGAACATCATATTGATTGTTTATGATATAACTCTTATTTTGTCGGTAATAGACCAAAAATTCGATGTAGATGACAAAAGTTCAATTCAATCAAGAATTTTGCTTAAAAAACTCATATCATTAGCTGAAGCAAAACGAGATGGTAGTTCAACAACCTTGATTGCAACTATAAGAAAAGATGACACTGACAATCAAATTTTAAAAAACGACCTTATTCGCATATCTGTAAAAATATAACATAGCATTTTGTTGACATAATGTTTTGTGACGAGTATAATTTAATTTATGTTAAGTGTTTCACAAGGTTTTTATATTGGAAGTCTTCACATAACTTTTTATGGGTTAATTATGGCACTATCTATGGCATTAGGAGTGATAGTTGCTTGCCTAAATGCTAAAAAACGTGGATTAAAAGCTGACGACATTTTATTGCTTGCTTGTTATGTTTTGCCACTAGCTGTTTTAGGGGCTCGTATTTATTATGTGATATTTTCAGAAAACGGATTGACATCATTTTGGCAGTTTTTTGAAGTATGGAAAGGTGGCCTAGCAATTTATGGTGGGGTAATTGGTGGTGCAGTTGCTATAATGCTTTATTGCTTTATTCACAAAAAGAATTTTTTTGCTGTTGCAGACATTGCTGCCATATCATTGATTTTAGGGCAGGCTATTGGCAGAATTGGATGTTATTTTGCAGGTTGTTGCTACGGAATTGAAGTGACAAATCAAGATCATATGTGGTTTCCTTTAGCAACGCAAATTGATGGCGCTTGGCACTACTCGACTTTCTTTTATGAAAGTGCATGGAATTTTGTCGCCTTTGCTGTGCTTATGCTTATTCTATATTTTGCTAAATTTATCAAAGAATATGGCGTTATAATGTCTTTATATTTCATTTTGTATGGAATAGGCAGGGCATGGATTGAGGGCATAAGAGGCGACAGCCTTTATATTGGCGCAATAAAAGTCTCACAACTTTTAAGCATTTTACTGATAATAGGTGGAATAGCAGTTTTAATGCTTATTTATATAAGAAAATATGTTGTAAAAAAGCCATTAAAAGTTTTTGAATTTTCTGCAAAATTGCAACAGCCTTTACGTAAAAAAACATCACAAATTAAAAACTTAAAAAAGAATTTAAATATTGCAAAAAACGAAAAAATTAAGGATAAAATCAATTCAATACAAAGAAATGATGTTAAACAAAAAAATAATAATATAAAGCAAAAAGAATAAATTTTTTCGTTGCGTCAAAAATTTTTTTATGCAAGGCAGAATTTTTGGTGTAAAAAAGAGCACATTATTAAAAATCAGCGGTTGGGTAAATCTTGGTTTGATAATTTTTTTCGTTATTTTTAGTTTAATTTACATTAAAAATGAATTTTTGTGGTTTTTTTTCTTCTGTTTTTTTGTAGGGGTGCACTCTCTTTTTAAAAGTGCGCTTTTTAGATTGGATTCTTCTTGTTATTTGGGTTTTTTGCTAATTTTAACAGGAATTTCAGGTTTTTTTTGTTATTTTTTTGATTTAGAGTTTAAATTTCTTTATTTTTTGTCTGCTCTGGGTATCACTTCAATAT
>CALVOH010000014.1 GCA_944350225.1 uncultured Clostridia bacterium
TATAATTGGTTAGAACATTAGGAGGAAAACATGAATTTAATCAAAGATCTCAAACAAGACACACAATTAACACCTGAACTTATACGCCAAGAAAAACTTCTTAGCATGATTTCTCTTAAGATAATGAAATATATTTATTCAAAACACAAAAATGGAGAAATTCGCCAAGCATATGAAGACTACCTTTCAGACGAATCGCAAACTCTGTTTGCTGAGCCATCTGTAGAAGAACAAAGAGTAAAGAATTTTATAAAAAATTTTGACAAACATTTTGACGAATATGAAAACGTGCCTTGCTTTAGCATATTAAAAGGTTTTAACAATTCAAAAGAAAACGCAACAGACAGCTATTTGGATAGCTCAAAAGAAACAAGAACTTTTGATTTACGCTCCTACATGAACATGCTTTCCGATAAAAATGGCAACTTAAAACCAGCTCGCGAACTTGAAGCTTTGCCAAAAGAAACAACTTTACAAATGGCAGATTCAATTTTGTCGTTTGCAAAAATTGCTGACGATTGCGCTGTAAGGTCTGGAAGCGGTTTTGGACTAGAATTGTCTAGATAATAATCAATTTAACTTAAAACAAATTACAAAATAAAAGCTTAGGATTTTGCCTAAGCTTTTTCTATTTAATTATATGTTTTTTATTAAAGAAACAATATTCTATAAAAAATTTTTAATAAGCCCGATTTTAACGCGACTTTAATTTAATTATAAAACTATCTAGTTATATCTTGAATTAACGACGCCTCTTTTTTTGTTTGGTCGTAAGCTTCCCTTATAAGCGCATTTGCAACATTTTTAGTAGGCTTTATAGGCGCCGGTTTTGGTTTCGCAGGTGTTAAAATTTCTCGCGCCTTTATCCCCGCCTTTGTATCATCCTTCTTTTTAGGAAAACCTAAAAAGACCTTTGGCTTATCTTTCTTTTTGGCCTTGTCTTTTTGAGGTTTTTGCGGTTTGTATTTGTAAGGTGCGTTTGTTTTTGGAGGTTTGTATGAAGGCGCCTTCGCCTTTTTTGCAGATGGTTTACTTGCCGTAACAGTTTTTATTTCAGACTTTTTCATTTTAGCACTTTCATCAAAAATCTCTATATCCCGAACATATCCTCTTGCCGACCTAGCAATTTCCTTATTCTTTTCAAAAAACTCAACAAATTTGTTTTCCTTTGTTAAGTATTCTTCAAAAAAGTGTTTTAATCTAAGATGAACAAACTGCTTTTCAGGTTTTGTTTTTTCTATTTCATACTGTCTTAGCAAAACCTCTAACAATTTTTTTTCTTCTTCTCCACCTTTTTTAAGTTTTTCAATTATATCAAGCATCAAATATTGCGCTTCTATTTCATAAAGATAACTCGATTGTTTAAACTGCTGTTCACTTTTTGCTAACTCTTGCTCTATCACATCAAGGTTATCATTTTCAAGTTGATCAATTTCTTCAACTAAATTAAACACCGATTTCACGCGTCCAATAAAACCGTTGTCGTTTTCCGAAACATATTGTGCTATAAAAGAATTGAGTTGACGATCGTCATTAAACTGTTCATCAAAATATAAATTTGCGATTGCGTCATTGCCTGACGTCCATGTGTTTACTCTAAAACTCAAAACAACTTGACCGATAGTCGCTTGTGCAAAAAACGATGTTTCATCACTACTGACTATTAATTTTTTTATTTTTACTAATGCTTTTTTAATTTCTGGCGAAAAAACGTATTTCCCTTCTGCCGTAAACTGACCCAGAAGATTTTGTCTGTTTTTGATTTCTAAAAGCCGAAGTTTGTAATAAGAAATCAAATCCTTATCTTCAATTACCTCACCATTTTCAAAAATCTTAAACGTCTCCTTTGCTTTTGTTTCTACCATACTTTATCCTCTGCAATAATTATATTATATTTAAGATAAAATTGCAAGAGTTTTTGTTTAGCTCATTCTTCTAAAAAGGTTAAGCAACATGGTTTTAATTTATAATCATTCATAGTTATGCCATTTGCAACACATACCCCCTCATGATTCATAATGCATTTTGCGTTACACTTTATCTCTACCGCCTTTGAATCTCTCATCGGCGCAAAATACGGAGTTTTCTCAAACAAATTTTTTGTAGTGTCGATTTCTTTTTTCTCTGAGCCATAAACATACGTCTTGCAAATCGCCGTCTTTGTTACTGAAAGACTTTTTGCCCTGCAAGTAAAGTGATCGTTAAATTTACAATTAAGTTTTCTGCACCTTATGTCCAATTTTTTTCTCCCAAACTTTTATTGACCAAACGTTTGACAATTAATCAAATAAAATGTAAAATTTTTAAAAGGAGTTTTAAATGAAAATTATTTTAACAGCAGACGTTAAGGGTTGTGGGAAAAAAGGTGAAATAAAAGAAGTGGCAAACGGTTATGCCCAAAATTATTTAATAAAAAATAATCTAGCAAAAATAGCTGACAATTCATCACTATCACATCAAAAACAGATTGAAAGCGCAAGCAACTATCATCGTGCACAAGAGCTCGAACAAGCGATGGCACTTTCAAAACAAATGCAAAATTTACAACTTAATTTTAGCTTAAAAGTTGGAGAAAACGGAAAGACCTTTGGCTCAATTACAAGCAAAGAAATAGCTGAAAAGCTTGCCGAAATGGGTTACAAAATCGACAAGAAAAAAATAATTGCCGAACCAATAAAATCAGCAGGCAAATATAACATCTTAATCAAACTTCACAGCGATGTAACAACAAAAATCGTCGCAATTGTGGAGGCGATATGAAAGCATTAATTTTTACAATGACCTGCGGAGAAGGGCATAATATGATCGCAAAATCTCTTGCACAAGCTTGCGAAAATGCAAATGTCGAATATAAAATACTACAAACTTTTGGTTACAATGAAAAACGTGTCGCTAGAGAAAATAAGAAGTTTTTATGGGCATGCAAGTATATCCCTAAACTATATGACTTTGTTTGGAATAGACTACGAAAAAAGGATACCTCTACAAACAAACTCCCATATTATGTAAAAAAATGTTTGAAATATTTTAAAGAACAAATTGCACTTTTTTGTCCTGACATAATTATTTGCACTCATTATTTTGCTAGCAGTGTAATCGCATATATGAAAAAGCAAAATTTACTAAAAAAGAATATTGTAACTTCAACAATATTGTTTGATTTTTGTTTGGCACCATATTGGGAACATTCGGTCGCGGTCGATTACATTTTTCAACCACATCACAACACAACAAACGATTTGATTGAAAAAGGATATTCAAAAGATCAAATATTGACTTTTGGATTGCCTATTCGAGACGAATTTTTCAAACAATTTAATAAAACCTTTCTTAGAAAAGAACTGGGATTAAAAAACATTTTCACCGTTTTAAATGTAGGTGGTGGAAATGGGCTTGGCAATACTTTGAAATTATTAAAATCGGTTTTATCAATCAATAATGATCTACAAATTATCATAATAAACGGAAAAAACAAGAAAAATTATAACAAAATACAAAAATATATAGAAAAAAACAAAATAAAAAATGTTGTTAATTTAGGTTTTGTCAACAATATGGATAAATATATGAAAGCCTGTGACATAATAATTTCTAGATGTGGTGGTTGTGGCCTATCTGAAATCTTTGCCGTCGGAAAACCATTTATAATTCGAGAAAACATGATACTCAACGAAAAAATTAATAAAAATTACTTTATAAATGAAGGCTGTGCCTTAGGTCTTAACAAAATAACCGATGCGGGCAAACAGGTTAAAATTCTAAAAGAAGATACAACACTATACAACAATATGGTTGAAAATATTAAAAAAATTCAATATAATGATCCAGCTAAAAAGATAGTTAATTTTTTAATCGACAAAGCAAAAGAAAAACAAAATAAAAAATGAAAATCGTTGATTTTCATTTTTTTATTTTTTATTTTTTTAACTTTTTTTAATATTTTTTAACTTTTTTTAATATTTTTTAACTTTTTTTAATATTTTTTAACTTTATTTAATATTTTTTAATTTTATTTAATATTTTTTAATTTTTTTATTTTCTTTTATTAAACATCACTCTGTTCCAACTTTTCAGTTCTGTCTTTTATTATCAACGCGTCTATAAATTCATCTATGTTGCCGTTTAAAACACCTTCCAAATCGTAAGATGAAATGTTTACGCGGTGGTCGGTAACTCTGCCCTGAGGATAATTGTAAGTTCTAACACGCTCACTCCTGTCTCCTGTGCCAACCTGCGATTTTCTATTAGCTTTTTGCTCATTTTCAAGTTGCGATTGATAGAGGTCGTGTATTTTGCTTTGCAATATTCTCATCGCTTTTTCACGATTTTTAATTTGACTACGTTCGTCTTGACAAGCCACAACAATTCCTGTTGGCAAATGTGTTATTCTTATCGCAGAGTCGGTTTTGTTTATATGCTGTCCGCCAGCACCACTCGCGCGATATGTATCAATCTTTAAATCGCTGTCCAAAATGTCAAAATCGACATTGTCCATTTCAGGCAATACCGCAACAGTTACAGTGGATGTATGAACCCTGCCCTGAGATTCCGTCTCCGGCACACGTTGAACACGGTGAACGCCGGCTTCATATTTTAGTCTGCTGTAAGCACCTTTGCCCTTTACAACAAATGTTACTTCCTTTATCCCACCGAGTTCTGTTTCATTAATATCCATTATCTCAACTTTCCAATGATGTAAATCTGCATAATATGAATACATTCTTAAAAGTTCAGTTGCGAAAAGCGAGGACTCCTCACCGCCAGCAGCACCACGTATTTCCATAATAATATTTTTTTCATCGTTTTCATCTTTTGGAAGAAGCATAATCTTTATCTCTTCACAAAGGGATTCGATTTTTTGTTCAAGATCCGATTTCTCATCTTCAAAAAGTTTTTTAAGTTCGGCATCATTTTCTTTTTTAATTTCGCTTTCGCAATCTTTTTTTTGTGAAATTAGATTTTCAAGTTTATAGGAAGCATTTGCTAGCTCTTCAAGTGAAGCGTGTTCTTTTGCAAGTTTTTGCCAAGCCCTGTTATCTGCAATAACAGAAGGATCAGAGATCTTTTTTGCGAGTTCCTCACTTCTTTCTCTGATTTTTAACGTCTTGTTAAGTATTTCTTCTGCGTTTGTCATATTCTGCTATCACTACCCTTATAATTTTTGAATAATCTTTTCTGTATGAAATGTTAGTAAATCCATTTTCAATCAATATTTTTTCAACTGCTGAATATTGCCCCTTGCCTATTTCTAAAAAGAGCTTGCCACTTTTTTTTAAGTGCAAAGGTGCGTTTTGTGCAATAACACGATAAAATTTTAGCCCGTCAACTCCTCCATCTAAAGCGAGTTTGGGGTCATAATTTTTTACCTCTTCATCGAGCCCCTCAATATCAAGAGTCCTAATATATGGTGGATTTGAAACTATTATATCAAATCTAGCTCTTTTTTTCAAGTTTTCAAACATGTTAGATTGCAAAAAATTTATTTTTACGTTGTTGTTTTTAGCATTCTCTCTTGCAACATCGAGAGCCATTTTGCTGATGTCTGTTGCACTCACCAGACATTTTGATTTTTTTGCTATAACTATCGCTATAGCTCCACTACCTGTGCATAAATCCAACACCTGTAAATTCTTTTTGTCGCCTACCTCTTTAAGTACTTCTTCTACTAAAATTTCGGTTTCCATTCTAGGCGACAAAACCTTTTTGTTTATGTTAAACTTTAATCCATAAAATTCGACAAAACCAAATATTGCAGATAAAGGTTTCCCGGACGCACGCGCCGTCGTTGCTCGCATTATCTCTTTATATGTTTTTTGATCAAAACCTTTTACCAGCTTTGCCTCCTCGCGAGAGCAATTTAAAATAGTTGCTATGATCCATTCAACATCAGCTTTGTCATATTTACCCACTTTTTCCAATTCTGTTTGCATTTCAGCAAGCACAGTGGATTTTGCTATTTGTGACTTGTTTGTCATTTCATCCTCTTGACCTATGCTTTTGATTTCTGAATAAGCGACGCGAGCGACCTCGTCGTGAGTTATGCTAGGCTTAGCACAAACAAAAAAATTTGTAAATAATGCTATCATTCTTAAAACGTATGTTTTTTGAAAAAGCATGCAAAACTCAAAACTTAGTCCACAGCATAAAAGAAATATAGCTAAATTAATTAAGATTTTCCAATATGGCGCTAAACTTATTCCAATAAATGTTATCACAAAAATTGCCAAAACTAAAGCAAAAACGACTATGTTAAGTATGTTAAATGGTGCATAATAATCTTTTTTACTCACATTCTTCATCTCTCCGTCTCTTAAAAGCACTTGATTTGTTGCGCCGTTAAATTTATATAAATCCTGCATAGGTGGTAAAAATCTAAATATTAGCAGAATAATAAAAAATATAGCCACTTTTGTTAGCGCGATAATAAAATTTCTCAACACGAAATTCATACTCATGCCTATAAACATAAATGAAAGCTTTGCGGGAATAAATCCAAATAAAAACAAACTGATGCCCAGACTTATTAAAAGCAAAAATGTCATTGCTACTACTTCTTTTTTTACATTCAATTTTTCTGCGACCTTATCGCTTATTCCTCGTTCTATGCTTGTTCCACTTAATTCTATTGAGTCTATGCCGGTTTTAATGGTTGCTACTACGCCACAAAAAAAGTAAGTTATACCCCTAACTATCGGAATATTCCAAAACACCACTTTGTTTTTAAGTTTTCCTGTTTTAAGCCTTTTAGCGCCACGCGAGTCAACAGCAGAAACGGCATATCGAGTTTTGCTTTGACAACGGACGCCCGTTATTCCAGGGAAAAATAAGTATTTCACATTGTAATATTTGCCAATGTTTCTAAAAAAAATACTTTATTTATTTTTTATATCAAATGATTTTTAAAAAAATATGAGCTTTATGCTCATATTTTAATCAAGATTATATTTTTTCTTAAACTTGTCAACATTTCCGCTCACGTCAACGGCTTTCTTCTTGCCGGTGAAAAATGGGTGGCATTTGTTGCAAATATCTATGCTTAAAGTATTCCCTTTAACAGTCGAACGCGTTTTAAAAGTGTTTCCACATGCACAAACCACTGTTACTTCATGATAATCTGGATGTAAATTTTCTTTCATATCTTCCTCCTTAATCACCAACGTATGGAAGCAATGCCACATTTCTTGCTCTCTTTATAGCAAGAGCAAGTTTTCTTTGATGATAAGAACAAACGCCTGTTTGCCTTCTAGGCAAAATTTTTCCTTTTTCGGTGATAAATTTCTTTAATTTTACAGCATCTTTATAATCGATTTCCTTTTCGCCAGCAACGCAAAAAGCACAAACTTTTTTCTTTGAAGGCTTACGGAATTTTTTTGCTTGTTTTTCTTCTACTTTAACTTCGCTCATATTTCCTCCTATTAAAATGGAAGTGAATCGTCGTCGATAGGCTCAAGCTCGGCAACCTGTTTTTTTGACGAGGCTTGTTGTGGTTCTTTACTAAAAGTTGCACCACTTTCGTCATCTCTTGGCCTTGTCCCTACAAATTCAACTTCGTCTGCTATGACTTCAGTCACATATCTCTTTGATCCATCTTGCGCTTCATATGAAGATGTTTGAATTCTACCAACAACTGCGCATTTAGAACCTTTCTTCAAAAATCTATGGCAATTTTCTGCTTGTCCTCTCCATACTACTATGTTGATAAAATCTGCATCTCTCTCGCCTTCGGCGTTTTGAAATCTTCTTTGAACAGCGATAGTAAAACGACAAACCGAAACGCCTCCGTTAGTCGTGGCAAGTTCTGGATCTTTTGAGAGATTACCTATTAAAATAACTTTATTCATGTTTTCTCCTATCGGCCATTGGCCATTTCTTATGTTAGATTCTAGCAAATTGATGACGAATGATTCCGTCTGTGATGTTTAATAACTTGCCCATTGCATCAACTTCCAAATTTGGCATTTCCATTTTCATTAAAACGTAAAAACCTTCATTTTTGAAATTGATAGGATATGCAAGTTTTCTCATTCCCCATTTTTCGACGCCTTCAATTTTCCCGCCTTTGTTTTCAACGTATGCACGGAATTTCGCGATGAGTTCTTCTCTCTTCTCCTCTGTGGCGTCTGATGAAATGATATACAAAAGTTCATATCTTGACATCTTTTCTTCCTCCTTTTGGACAAAATTGGCTTTTCTTTCACAAACAAGAAAAGCAAGGATTTATCGACTAGTGTGATTATAACACATCGTCGTCAGCTTTGCAAGTGATTTTTTGAAAAAGTTAAAACAATAGCAGAATAATACCAATTTGAAATAACTTTATGCAATCAAAGTAAAATTGTAGAAATTATTAAATACTTTTTAACAACAACAATGTTTGCTTTACAAAACAAAAAGTAAAACACTTTTGGATAAATTTTAAATTCAGCAAAATTAAAAAAGATAATGTGGCTTGTCAATTTACATTATCTTTTTTTGTTCGATAATGCAATAATCACCCCCCCCTTTTTGCAAAACAAATCTCTATATCCTCTTTTTCCAGAACCGATTCTACTATACAAATGCTATTTTTTTAATTTGGGTATTGACAAGTGACCTGATAGCTGATATAATAAGCAAAAAAGGACGGTAAATATGACGGAAATAAAAAGAATTTTTGAATTTCACGAAGGTTTTGCGTGCGTGAAATTAGATGACGGAAAATATGCATATATAGACCGAAATGGGAAATTGCAAAATGGAAGATATAAATGGGCAGATAGCTATAGCGAAGGTTTTGCTCTTGTAGAGTTAGATGACGGGAAATATGCTTATATAGACCGAAATGGTAAATTGCAAAGCGGTAGATATGAATTTGCCGACTCCTATCACGAAGGTTTTGCTGTAGTAAAGTTAGATGACGAAAAATATGCATATATAGACCGCAATGGAAAATTACAAGATGGAAGATATGAGTGGGCATATTTCTATAGCGAAGGTTTCGCGTGCGTGAAATTAGATGACGGAAAATATGCATATATAGACCGCAATGGAAAATTACAAGATGGAAGATATAAGTGGACATATTTCTATAGCGAAGGATTTGCCCGAGTAAAGTTAGATGACAGCAAATGGGCTTTTATAGATAAAAATGGAAATTTGCAAAATGGCAGATATGTTTCTGTAGGAAGATATCACGAAGGTTTTGCTAGCGTACAGTTAGATGACGGGAAATATGCTTATATAGACCGAAATGGTAAATTGCAAAGCGGTAGATATGAATTTGCCGGCTCCTATCACGAAGGTTTTGCTGTAGTAAAGTTAGATGACGGGAAATATGCTTATATAGACCGAAATGGTAAATTGCAAAGCGGTAGATATAAATTTGCCGGCTCCTATCACGAAGGTTTTGCTGTAGTAAAGTTAGATGACGGAACAGAATGCGATATTGATTATGAAGGTAATTTAGATTTAACTAAAAAAGAATGGCTAGAACACATTTCAAAATCACCTCAAAATTACAAACTCATTCCTCCACACCGATTTGATAATAAAAATTTTATGAAAGAAATAAATGAAACTATAAAGAGAGCCTTGTTCAATTGCATAGATGAAGTGAAATTTAATACAAACAATTTTGCCGAAAGCGAAAAAAAATTACAAGAGCGTGTTATGTTCGTAAATGAAATTATGGAAATTATTAATACAAAAAAGGAAAAAGTAAAAAAACAAAGCGAACAACGAGAAAAAGAAATCAAACTCCAAACTAGAGAGATAGAAGAACAAAGACAGAAATTTGATAACATTAAAAGTGAAGTCTTTGAAAAAATTCAAATATTAGACAATGATGGACTCCAAAGAATTTAAAACATTTTAAAATGAAATTGCAGAAATTAATAAAGACTTTCTTGGCACAATAATGTTTGTTTTACAAAACAAAAAGTAAAACATGTTTGGATAAATTTAAAATTTGCAAAATTAAAAAAAGATAATGTAGCTTGTCAATTTACATTATCTTTTTTTGTTCGATAATGCAATAACCCCCCTCTTTTTTTGCAAAACAAATCTCTATATTCCCTTTTTCCAGAACCGATTCTACTATGCCAAATGCTATTGTTTTAATTTGGGTATTGACAAGTGACCTGATAGCTGATATAATAAGCAAAAAAGGGGAAAAATATGAATGGAATAAAAATTATTCACAAATATAGCGAAGGTTTTGCTCTTGTAGAGTTAGATGATGGGAAACATGCATTCATAGACCGAAATGGGAAATTGCAAAATGGAAGATATAAACGGGCATCTAGCTATAGCGAAGGTTTTGCTCTTGTAGAGTTAGATGACGGGAAATATGCTTATATAGACCGAAATGGGAAATTGCAAAATGGAAGGTATAAATATGCCCTTTCCTACAGCGAAGGTTTTGCTTGTGTGCAGTTAGATGACGAGAAATATGCATTTATTGACCGAAATGGGAAATTGCGAAATGGAAGATATAAATATGCCTTTTCCTACAGCGAAGGTTTTGCCTTTGTAGAGTTAGAGGAAGAAAAATATGCGTTTATAGACATTAATGAAAAGATACGACGTTTAGAAAAATGTGATTCTGTCGGCAATTATAATGAAGGTTTTGCTTTGATAGTATTTGATTGCCTGAGCAGTAGATTTATTGACCACAATGGAGTATATCAATCGGGGCAATTCCTCAGAGCAGGTCGCTATAGCGAAGGTTTTGCCCCTGTACAGTTAAATGGTGGGAAATGGTCGTTTATAGATCGCAAAGGAAAGTTGAAAGATGGAAGATATGAACAGGTATGTGGCTATAGAGAAGGTTTCGCTTGTGTACAATTAAATGATGGTGAATGGACATTTATTGATAGAAATGGGAAGTTACAAGATGGAAGATATAAAAAAACCTTTTCCTATAGTAGAGGTTTCGCTTGTGTACAGTTATGTAATGGTGAATGGGCATTTATTGATAGAGATGGGAAGTTACAAGATGGAAGATATAACATTGCCGATGTATATCGCTATAGTGAAGGCCTTGCCTACGTGAAATTAGATAACGGAAAATACTGCCAGATGGATTATAATGGCAACATGTACTTATCCCAAGAAGAATGGAAAGAACATATTGCAAAAATGCCTCAAGATTATAAATTCATTCCTCCACATAGATTTGAAGATGAAAATTTCATGAAAGAGATAAATGAAATTTTAAAAGAAACATTGTCAGCTTATATAAATGGTGTTCAATTAATTTTAGGTGAGATTGATGAAGAAAAAAAAGAATTAGAAAAACGTGTTATGTTTGTAAATAGGATTATAGAAATTGTCAACACAAAGAATGAAGATGTGAAAAAAGGAATTTGGAAGTTTGAAGAAAAAAATGAACAAAGCGAAAATGAAATTGAAACAATTAGAAAAATAAAGAAAGATGCTTTAAACAAAATTAAAACCTTAGGTGATAATGGAATCAAAGCGAGCTTAGGCGACCAAAAAATAGATGATAGAAATTATTAGAGACATTGGCAATAATTACATTGGCTGTGTAAATCGAAAAACAAAAGAGGATTGAAAATTAACAATTAAAAAATTAGAAAAAGATAATGTAGCTTGTCAATTTACATTATCTTTTTTTAAATTTTTAAAAGTAATCATTATCTTTATCTTTTTAACTCAACATTTTTAATCGTTTTAAATATGAATTTCGAATATTATGTTTTTTATTTTAATATCAAAAAAATTTATCGATGTAAAGGTTGTTTTAGTCAAAACTATTGGAAATTCGTTACACATCTTTACCACAACAATTTTTATATTTTTTCCCACTACCACATGGGCACAACTCATTCCTGCCAACTTTAGGCCCCGAATTTACAACTGTCGTTTGAATTTTTTGTTTTTCAGGTTTTTGATTGTTGGACGGAAGTTCTTCTTTTCTTGCAATAGGAGTAAAAGTTGGCCTTTGCACCTTTTCAGGTTTTCTTTCGACTTGCATCTTAATAGAAAGCAAAATCAAACAAACTGTTTCACGAATTTGATTGATCATCTTTTCAAATAACTCATATCCGTCTTTTTTGTAAGCTAAAACGGGATCCTGGTTTCCAAATCCTCTTGCAAATATCTCGTTTTTCATGATTTGCATGTCGTCAATATGGTTCATCCAATTGGCATCAACGACTTTGAGCATAACAAATCTTTCAACGTTTGCAAAGTCAACTCCTAATTCCTTTGCATAGTCTATTTGCTTTTGATATCTCTCTTTCACGACATTAAAAATCTTTTTTTCAACGTCTGCCACATCGCAGTCTTCTATAAATTTTTCATCGACAAGGTTTGTCCCTTTTTCTATAAGTCCTTTTTCAAGATCGGCATTAATGTTTGAAATATCCCATTCAAAATATGGTTTGTCGTCGTCCAAATGCTTTCTTACAATTTTCGAAATTACTTCTGGATACATCCCAAAAATTTGGTCTCTTAAAGGCAGACCTTCCAACACTTTGTTTCTTTCATCGTACACAATCTTTCTTTGTGCGTTCATAACATCGTCAAATTGAAGCACTGTTTTTCGCATTCCAAAATTTTGAGCTTCAATCTTCTTTTGCGCCGAAGAAATTTGCCTTGTCAAAAGTTTTAATTGTATTGGCGTCGACTCGTCAATTCTAAACATTTGCGCAACACGTTGTAATCTTTCTCCACCAAATCTTTTTAGCAAGTCATCTTCAAGCGAGAGGAAAAACACACTCGAACCTGGATCGCCTTGTCTTGCAGCACGTCCTCTAAGCTGATTGTCAATTCTTCTTGATTCGTGACGTTCCGTTCCAATAATATGAAGACCACCGAGCTTTTTAACCTCTTCTTTTTCTGCGTCAGTCTCTTTTTTGAATTCTGCGTAAAGCTCTTGATAACGCTTTCTTGCCTCTATCAAATTCTTATCTTCAGAGCTATTAAAAGCAGTGGCGTAAGAAATCTCTTCTTCGCTAAACTTTTCATCAGCCATTTTTTTCTTTGCCATAAATTCTGGATTTCCACCGAGCAAAATATCTGTTCCACGCCCCGCCATATTGGTAGCGATTGTAACAGCTCCTTTTCGTCCTGCCTGCGCGACAATAGCACTTTCCTGCTCATGATTTTTTGCGTTTAAAACGACGTGTTTAATCTTTTTAGCTTTGAGCGCCTTTGACAGATCTTCCGATTTGTCAATTGTAACCGTACCCACCAAAACAGGCGTGCCCTGTTCATTACACCTTTTTATTTCTTCAACTATTGCATCAATTTTGCCCTTATAAGTGGTAAAAACTATGTCAGATTCATCTTTTCGTTTGTTTGGAAGATTTGGTGGAATTGTAACAACGTCAAGATTGTAAATCGTTCTAAATTCTCCCTCTTCCGTCTTTGCAGTTCCCGTCATGCCCGAAAGTTTTTTGTAAAGCCTGAAATAATTTTGAAATGTGATTGTGGCAAGAGTTTTATTTTCATCTTTTATAGCGACTTTTTCTTTTGCTTCAATAGCCTGATGAAGACCATCAGAAAATCTACGGCCCGGCATCAAACGACCTGTAAATTCATCGACTATAACTACTTCACCATCTTTTACTATATAGTTTTCGTCTTTAAACATTGTAAAATTTGCTTTTAAAGCATTGTTTATGTGATGGTTTAATTCCAAATTATCAATATCAGAAAGTGAATCAACATGAAAATATCTCTCCGCTTTTGTGATTCCACTTTCCGTCAAATTTATTTGTTTCGTTTTGATGTCGATTTCCACGTCGTCATCTTTTTTTAACGTCCTAACAAAGCTTTGAGCTTTTTCATACTGTTCGCTAGATTTAGAACCACGTCCACTAATGATAAGAGGCGTTCTTGCTTCGTCAATTAAAATCGAGTCCACCTCGTCGACAATTGCAAAATTCTGCCCACGTTGAACCCTCATCTGCGTGTTTGTGGCCATGTTATCTCTCAAATAGTCAAATCCTAATTCGTTGTTTGTGCAATAGGTTATGTCGGCCTGATAAGCTTGCTTCTTCGCTTCTTGCGACATGTTGGCAACAATAACCCCTACACTTAATCCTAAAAATTTGTAAACTTTGCCCATCCATTCGGCATCACGTTTTGCAAGGTATTCGTTGACAGTGACGATATGCACGCCCTTCCCCGCAAGTGCATTTAAATATGCTGGAAGAGTAGCAACGAGCGTTTTTCCTTCACCTGTTGCCATTTCGGCAATTCGACCTTGATGAAGAGCGATACCACCCATGATTTGTACCAAGAAATGTTTCATGTTTAAAACTCGATATCCTGCTTCACGACAAACGGCAAATGCATCTGCTAATATGTTGTCCAATGTTTCTCCGTTTTGCAATCTTTGTTTTAAAACTTGAGTTTGTTTTTGCAACTCTTCATCTGACATTTGCTCGTATTTTTCTTCAAGGTCAACAACCTTTAAAGCTTTTTTACGAAGTTTTCTCACTTGTCCATTATTTTCACTACCAAAAAGTCCCATTTTTATCTCCTGAGTTTATTTTAACCATTTTTACAAATTAGTCAAGCAGAATTCGATCGTATATTGTCAACTAGTTTAAGTCACAATATTTAAGTATAATTTTTCTACTTATTATGTTGACAAAAGAAGACAAAAATGTTATATTTTTATAAACAAAAAACCTGGGAGGTTTAAATGAACCCAAATTCATCAAAAATAGTGAGCTTTTCAAATTTATATAAATCTGGTGAAAAAAAATATTCACAAACAATTAATTTGGAATCGACAAGCGAAAAAAATAAAACCAAACTTGTTTCTTTAGAGGACAAATCAGGTCTATTTTTTGAAGTACGTTCCTCAGGTAAAAATGGATATAAAGTTGAGATACAATTTGACAGGCTTGAAGATCTTTCTGACGAACAGCTTAAAACTTTAGGAATAGCTGACAGAGAAATCGCAAAACAAAAGGGAAAGGTAAGTTTGCCTATTGAAAACATCAATATAATTGACTCCACACAAAACGGCACTGACAAAGGCTTTCAAATCGTTTTAAAAGGTGGAGTCGAAATAAGGTCCAACGCAAGAGGCGTTGAAATTAAGAAAGCTGGGCAACCGACTCCTATTCTGCGCACAAAACCTCAACTAGCGGACGACACTTTTTCTATAACTATAACTGATACCTGCGTTCAACATGCTCTCGACAATGGTGACAAAAAAGTTGCATTTTCATCAATAAGAAAAGATGGCCATATGGTTTCTTTGCAAGAAGATGTTTCTGCATTTACTCCAGCATTGATTTCTTCTCTTTGGAAAATAAACAACACAGAAGAATTATCAGAAAATACTCAATCAACAATAAATATGGGAAATATTAGTATTTTAAGAGCTAATGTGGCTGGCTTCGGCGGTGACTCATCCACCCCTGTCAAAATATCAAATAATATCACTTTGGTTAAACAAGATGACAGAGCTTTTATCTACCATAATGGAGCTTTCGTAGAAATTGATTATGTGCACGCGTATAATTATCCAAAAAAACAAGGTGACCCATCCCTCAACGCACAAATCGTAGTTAAACCAAAATCTAAAAGCAGAGAGTCCTTTCGTATTCCACTTGCAATAGAATTAGGTCCAAAAGCTCCAAAAACAAAATCGTCTTCTTACATCCTTCTAAATGATATTGCAGATTTTTTGGGAGTCGGCAAAGTTAAAGAGCCATCAAATAGAGATAATTTGATAAGTGTTGGAAGATTAAAGTCGGAGCCTGCATCTGTTTTTGCTAATAAGGTTGGGATTATCAACACAGCAATGAGAAACAGATCTCTAAATTTGGATGAATTTGAGTCATCGTCTGATCGAGACCAAATTTTAGAACCTCCTATAGCCGATACTGAAATTATTTATGAACCTTCTGATGCAAATGCTGAAACAAACCAACAAGATCAGCAATCCTCAGAAATTATTGAAACATTTGAATCAAGTTCAACTTCTTCTCCCCCCGTCAACGAGAATGATTTTACCTTTTCATATGACATAGAAACTGAACCTTCAAATTTTTCAGTCGAACCCCCGGTAAATCCATTAGAGCATGACCAAGAAATTTCAACTTCAAGAACAAATATGCCTATGCCAGAAAATCACACGGCTTTAAATTTAAATGAATCAACGAGCGATACGCCTCAAATTGAACCAGGAGTTACTCACGACCCAATGACCGAATTAAATCCTACACCTAAGCCTGAAGTTCCTTCTTCTGCTGAAAAGCCTGCTAAGCCAACTTCTCCAAAACCTATCCCACCCGAAACAAAACCATCTTCTACAGAAGAAACTGCAACAAACGAAGGGACATCTTCTAAAAAAGAGGAGCATGTTAAAGCGGCTATTAATGCGGCCAAAGCAGATAAAGCAGATCAATTAAATGAAGAAAATAAACCTCAAGAAAAGCCAAAAAATATAAAAAAGACCCGTTATTGGCCTAAAATATTAAGCGCTTTCGGAGGATTTACAATTTTAGCAGGATTTGTTGTGGCAATTGCTTTTGGTTTAACAGGTTTTGGTTTGGCTATTGGAGGAGCATTGATGGGAGTTGGAGTTGCAGCAAACATCGTAGGAAAAGCAATTCCATTAGAATATGAACGCAAAGAACAGAGACTATTAAGATATGCAGAAAAATTTACTGATAGCGAATTAAAAAGATTTAAACAACTTAACAATTTCTTAAATAGAGAAAGCAAAAAATTCTTCAAAAGAGATGACAAGATTAAACAAATCAAAAAAACACAAATCGAATTAAGAGAAAAAATATATGAAATTTTAAAAAAGCCTAAATCTGAAAGAAAAAGAAAAGAAAAAAGATTAGTAAAAAAGTACTATAAAAACCAAAAGAAAATAAATAGTCTTAAAAATAAACAACGCAAAGTTATTGCCTATTCAAAACCTAAAATTATAGACAAATTAAAAAATGAATATGTCACTCGCAAAATTGTCGAATTTAAAAAACATAGCAAAGAAAATCCGGCAAGAACTTTTGCTGACGAAAAAGCTTTTGAATTTGTTGATGAATACAAATACGACATCGTCCACTGCTTAAGCCGAAACACAGGCAAAAGATCTGCAAAAAAAGCAATCCAAAAAATGAGCATTGCTGAGCGATGCGTCATCGAAGAAGCTGATCACAATTTCAATGATGCTTTAAACAAGGCAAATGCAAAATACAATCCTGCCACCATATCATCATCTCAATTAATATCTTTTGGTCCTCAAGAAAAAGAAATTTTAGGTAATTCAATTTCAAAATATTTTACTTCTGGCAACTTTACAAAACGACAAGAAAAACTTGGAGCAGGAAAAAAGGCTAAAGTAAGAAGAGTAAATCATAGAGATGTCGTTTTGGCTGAAAGTATTTCCAAAACAAACTCTTGGGTTGGGACTTTTTGCGATGATTTAACCTCGTTAGAACTTCAAAAAAATGCAATAGATGGCCTACTTGAAGATGACAAAAAACTGTTAGAAAAAGCCGATGAGCTACTTAGTAGCAGAGGAAGAGATTATTTATCAAAAGAAAAAAGAACGACGCTTGAAAAGAATTTGGAGTCTGTTTCTTCCCTTAGTGAAGAGGATAAGAAAAAAGAAAAAGAAGCGCTTGATAATGCTGAAAAGAAACTGTCCGACGGTTCAAAAGAAGCAAAAAAAGCACAAAAACTGCGCACTTCTGACATAGCAAGAGGAAGATAATTTTTCAAAAGCAAATGTTTAACACATTTGCTTTTACGTTTAAAAGGAA
Organism: uncultured Clostridia bacterium; assembly: GCA_944350225.1. Classification (GTDB taxonomy): domain Bacteria; phylum Bacillota; class Clostridia; order Christensenellales; family UBA1242; genus Caccovivens. Next base: position 17,748 of record CALVOH010000014.1, read on the forward strand.
TTTAAAATGAAAATTGGAGTTATAGGTTTGCCTAACGTTGGCAAAAGCACATTGTTTAATGCTATAACTGAGGCGGGTGCAGAAAGCGCCAACTACCCTTTTTGCACAATAGAGCCGAATGTCGGCGTAGTGGACGTGCCAGACGAAAGGTTGGAAGTGCTAGGAAAAATTTACAACACGCAAAAAATTACTCCTGCAAGCATAGAATTTATGGATATCGCAGGGCTT
>CALVOH010000015.1 GCA_944350225.1 uncultured Clostridia bacterium
GGCTGAAAAAGAATTCGATGAAACTGAAACATCAAACGAAGATGACTTAAATGCAGAAATAGAACAATAATTATAAAACCATATTAAAATTGATTTGAATTATTATTATAAAAATGTTAATATTTAAAACAAATGAAACAATAAGGAGCAAAAATGGAAAAAGTAATTAAAAACATGAATTTTAAACCTCTTTTAGATAGAGCCGAGTTTGAAAGACTAGATCCGCCAAAAGAAGGCACGATGGTAAATATAAGAGTTGGCGATGAAGTTGAAGTAAAACTGTTAAATGACAACATTGCAAGGGTAACTGTTGCAAGAAGTGTCGTGCCTGAACCAGAATGTTTGTTTAAGATATTTGTTCAAATGAGCGCGGACGTCCCAATTGAGAAAAAATATTATGACGAGCTTGCCAAACCAGAGGATTATTTTAAAAATTCCCCTATTTGCAGAGCACTTGTTTTGCATATATCGACGCTGATTGCAAATATGACCGTAAATTCTGCTATTGGTCCTATGATTACTGCCCCAGCTGTCCAAGCATAAGCATCTATTCGATGCTTTTTTTATAAACAAAAAAAGAAAAAATTTATTTTTATAACTATTGATATTTACAAAAGTTTGTGATATAATAAATCACAATTTTTTGAGGAGATATTTGACTTATGACAGAAGAAAAAAAATATCTTGAAAAAGTAGAAAAGGTAATTGATGAAAACATTAAAACCTTTGAAAAAAATCGCGAAGAGGCAAAGAAACTAAGTTCAACACTTTTAAATGAAAGAGCTGAAAACTTTTACATGCTTGACAATGATATGTCAGTCTCTGACTCAGCTTATTACATAAACAAAATAGATGACGCCGATGCCACAGTAGAGCTTATGTCAAAAAAAATAGACCTTTTTAACAAAATTAAAGATCGTCCATATTTTGCAAGGATAGATTTTAAAGAAAAAAATTTTAATAACTCTGATAAATATTATATAGGCTTACATTATATAGCTGACAAAGAAAAACCTTATGTTTACGATTGGAGAGCACCAATTAGCAGTCTGTACTATAATTTTGACGAAGGCAAAGCACAATACGATTCTCCAGACGGAAAGATTGAAGGCGAAATAACCTTAAAACGCCAATATAACATAGAAAATGGAAAATTAAATTATTACATCAATACAAAAGAAACAATCAATGACGAAATATTACAAGAGGTGTTAAGTAAACACGCTTCTCCTAAAATGCGTCAAATCGTTTCTACAATACAAAAAGAACAGAATGCAATCATTCGTGAAGATAAATTTCATACAATTCTTGTGCAAGGTGTTGCTGGTTCGGGGAAAACTAGTATAGCCCTGCACAGAGCAGGTTATCTTTTGTATAATCACCGTGGCGATTTTACGAGCAACGATGTTTTGATTTTGTCTCCTTCAAACTTATTTTCAGATTATGTTAGCGATGTTTTACCAGAACTAGGTGAAGAAAACGTTGTAGAAATGACTTTTTCGCATATAGCGCGAACAGAATTAAAACGTCCTATACAATCTAGAGAAGAACTCATGGACGAAATATACAAATCAAAAAATCAAAAAAGATTAAATGAAATCGCCTATAAGTCATCTTTTGATTATCTTGACGCATTGATCAAATTTTTAAACGAAACTTTTGCCGCAGTTTTTACAGCCAGAGATATGGTGTTTAAACCTACTGATGCAAGAGAAGATTCTTACAATGCCTTTAGTTTTTCAAAAGAAGAAATAAACAAATTATACTTTGAATCTTTTGCCACATTGCCAATAAACAAACGCATGGAATATATGGCCGACATACTTATAGAAAAATTTGGGCTTTCACCAAAAGAGACCGAACTAATAAAACCTAGATTTAAATCTATGCTTTACAAGTTTTTCCCTATTTCAGACATCTACAAAATTTGCGAAATATTCTATTCACGTCAAGGTCTTACTGTCCCAAATTTTGACAAACTATCTTATGAAGATGTTGCGACACTTCTCACTATAAAACAATTTATTTTTGGACTAGATCACAATTTTTCAACAAAGTATGTGATAATCGATGAAATGCAAGATTTTACTCCAACTCATTTTTATCTTTTTAATAAAATTTGGGACTGTCCTAAAATTATTCTTGGTGATATAAATCAATGCATCGAAAAAACTCTTTCCAAAAAATATTTATTACAATTGTCAAGATTTTTAAAATCAAAATTAATAATCCTAAATAAAACATATCGTTCTACACGCCAAATATCATTATTAAGCCAAAAAATAATTGGTCTTAAAGGTGTCTTAAATATGAATAGAGACGGAACAGAACCCGAGATAATCAAAACCGACAACACAGAAAAAACATTACTAAAATTGATAAAAGACAATAAAGAAAAATATCAACACACTGCAATAGTATGTAAAACAACTGATGAAGTTAAAAAGATAGCACAAATGCTCGAAGGAAAAGAAAATTTTGAAATAATTTTAGGTTCGGATTATTCCTTTGACTATCCTTTAATTATCACCACCTCGGCAACAAGCAAAGGAATAGAATTCGACCATGTCATCATACCGTTTGTTGACAAAGACAATTATCGTTCAGAACTTGACAAAAATATGTTATATGTGGCGACAACCAGAGCACTACATCAATTAGAATTTATATACGAAGGGCATAAATCAAAGTTTTTAAAAAAAGTATGATTATGCAAAAATCGCGAAAATTTTTTAAATTTTGCTAATCATAAAACTCATATAAAAATAACCACATGAATAATCTTATAACAAATGCTCCAAGCAACATCTTAAAAATCTTAAAAAAAACAAAAATTGGCTATTTTGGGTGTGGAAATGTGGATAACTTACCCCAAAATGTCCATTTAGACATCAAAAGTCGGCATTATGCATAAAAATAAGCACTTTTGCATAAATATTTGCTTGTGGAATTGTGGATAACTTTTATGTGGAAAAGTTGGCACTTTTGCTTGACAAAATGCCGATTTTTTTTATTTTTACAAAATGTAAATTATATAACAATTTGTTTTAAATAATTAAGTTTACTTGACAATTTTTTTGCGATAGTTTACTATCTCTAATAAGAGGAAAATATGGAAGAAAAAAAGATTACGCCAAGAAAACTTGCAGGCTTTTGGGAGCTTGATCCAGAAAAAGAATATGTTTTTGAATATATTTTAGATAAAATAAAAGATGTTTTTTATAAACATGGCTTTTTACCTCTTGACACGCCAGTTATGGAGCTCTCCGAAATATTGTTAGCAAAATCAGGTGGTGATTTAGATAAGGAGATATATAGATTCGAAAAGGGCTCTACAGACGCATGTTTGAGATATGATTTTACCGTTCCACTAGCAAGGTACGTTGCTATGAAAGAAGGAGAACTTTCTTTCCCCTTTAAACGTTTTCAAATTGGAAAGGTTTACAGGGGAGAAAGGCCTCAAAAAGGCAGATATAGAGAGTTTTATCAATGTGACGCAGACATTATCGGTTTTGAAAAATTGTCTTTGGTCGCAGATGCTGAATGTATTTCTTTGTATGAAGATGTTTTTTCAAGTTTGGGGTTAAAATGCAACGTTGAAATTTCGAGCCGTAAGATTTTATTTGGAATTATCAACGATTTAAAACAGGACGACAAATTCAACTCAATAGCAAGTGCTTTAGATAAATATGAAAAAATTGGGAGTGAAGAGACGGACGTTTTACTTAAAGATATAGGCTTAAATGAAAAAGAAAGAAAGATTTTGCTTAAATACATTAAAATTAATGGAAAATTTGTTGCAATTAAATCACAATTGCAAAAATTATCAAAAAATGAGATCTTTTTACAAGGTTTAGCAGAACTTGAACAAATTGAAAATCATTTAAATTCGATCGGTATAGAAAATTATATTTACAATATGGCAATAATACGTGGTCACAATTATTACACATCGTGCGTCTTTGAGGTGTTTTTAGATGGAATGCGAAATCTTGGTGCTATGGGTGGCGGTGGAAGATATGAAAATCTTGCCGAATATTTCACAGACAAAAAACTTCCTGGCGTTGGCATGAGTATTGGAATTAGCAGACTGTTTGATGTTATAACACAAAACGACCTTATAAAAATAGAGGAAGACAAAAGAAGCAAAGCATCTATTATCCCCCTTGGAGATAATTTATCACATTGTCTAAAACTTTGTGCAAAATTAAGGAAAGACTCTGTTTCCTGCGAGGTTTTATTTGAAGAGAAAAGTTTTAAGTCAAAACTCAAAGATGCCAACAGATCAAACGTGCCTTTTATAATCATAATTGGTGATGACGAAGTATCAACAAAAAAGTACACCATAAAAAACATGAAAACCGGCGAACAAAGTCAAGCTTCTTATGAAGAAATTTTGAATATATTGAGGTAAATTATGTTAATCACTTTCGAAGGAACAGATTGTTCAGGAAAAGAGACTCAAAGCAATCTTTTAGTGGAAGCTCTAAAAAATTGCGGGAAAAGCGTTAAAAAATTTTCATTTCCTTGCTATGACTCACCTACCGGCAAGATAATTGCTGGGCCATATTTAGGAAAAAATGGTGATCCCTTTTTTAAGTCTCCTTCGACGTTAGATCCAAATGTCGCTTCTTTATACTTCGTAGCCGACAGGGTATATAATATTGAGCCAATTAAAAAGGCGCTAAAAAAATATGATTGCGTCATTATAGACAGATACGTTTATTCGAACATGGCGCATCAAGGTTGCAAGTTGCAAAAAAAAGATAGAAGCGATTTTTTCAATTTTATAGATAGACTTGAGTTTGATTTATTGAAATTGCCAAAACCGGATTTGGTGATATTTTTGTATCTATCAATTCCATGTATCAGTAGTTTACTGAATAAAAGAAATGAAAAACAAGATGCTCATGAATGTGATAAAACATATTTAAAACGTGCCGAGCAAACATATTTAGAACTTTGTAAAAAAAATAATTTTAAAAAAATTTTGTGCGAGAAAAATGGAAAATTATTATCGAAACAAGAAATATCAGGCAAAATTTTACAAATAATTAAAAAATATGAACGACAGAATAAAAAATAAAATCTCTTCCCTGCCAACTAAAAGTGGCGTCTATATTATGAAAAATAAAGACGGCATAGTCATTTATGTTGGCAAAGCAAAAAACTTAAAAAACAGAGTTTCGCAATATTTCAGATCTTCTCCAAAACCTAGCAAAGTTCAAGCTATGGTTGAAAATATAGACGATTTCGAATATTTTATTACAGTATCGGAAAGAGATGCTCTTGCCCTTGAAAACAATTTAATAAAGAAATATCAACCGCACTATAACATATTATTAAAAGACAGTAAAACTTTTCCATACATTGCAATAAACATGAACGATCCGTTTCCCAAATTACAAATCGTTAGAAGAATCGGCAAGACAGGTTGGAAATATTTTGGGCCTTATTTTGCTGGCTTAAATGCAAGTGAAATAGTTAAAACTGCAAACTCTGCTTTTGGATTACGAACCTGCAATTTAAAAATAAGCAAAGAGTCAAAAGCGAGGCGTGAATGTTTAAACTATTCGTTAGGACTATGCTCTGCCCCATGCACTAAAAAAATTAATTATGAAGAATACCAAGAAAAAATTAAAAAGGTAATAAACTTTTTAAGTGGAAATGATGATGAAATCGAAAAAATTTTAAATGAAAAGATGATAAACGCTTCAAATAACGAAAACTTTGAAAGTGCGATAATCTATCGTGAACGCTTAAAAATGGTAAATAAGCTTAAACAACGAGTTGTTGCAAACATGCCTAAAGACGTTAATAAAGACGTGTTTGCATACGTAACTGACGGGTTAAATGGTGTGATAACCTCTATGGTAGTCCGTGGAGGAAAAATATTAGGCGTTATGAATTACACAGTAAATGACGCAAGCCTAGAAGAAAATCAAACATTGTTTAACTTTTTAACTCAATATTATGAAAATATGTTAGTACCAGAAGAAATAATTTTGAGTCATAACCTTGAAGACGCATACCTTTTGATATCTTTTCTTAAAAAGTCAACAAAACTCATAACCAATCCACATGGAATAAATTTAACTTTGCTAAAAATGGCAAAAGAAAATGCAAAAGAATTTTTAGAAAAACATATAGAAAAAAACAAAATCAAATATGCCTCCACTCTTGGAGCATTAGAGAGATTAAAAATTGCACTTAATTTACCTCAAACACCAATTAGAATGGAATGCTATGACATATCTCATATAAGTGGAACAAACAAGGTGGCATCTATGGTTGTCTTTGTAAATGGAGAACCTGCAAAAAGTCAATATAGAAAATTTAAAATTAAATATGTCAAAGGATCAAACGATTTCGCTTCGCTTAAAGAAACGTTAAGTCGTAGATTGGCACGTCTGAAAGAGGGAGTTAGCGAAAGCTTTAAAGTTACACCAGATTTAATCATAATCGACGGTGGAAAAGGACAACTCTCTTCATGTCAAGAAGTTTTAAAAGAATTCAACATGGAACTGCCAATGATAGCACTAGCTAAAAGAATAGAGGAAGTATTTTTGCCAAATCACGAAAATCCAATATTATTAAAACCAGCAAGTGCAGAGTTGAAACTTTTGCAGAGAATCCGTGACGAAGCACATAGATTCGCAATCACATTTCATAGACAAGTTAGGACAAAAGCACAAACACATAGCGAGTTGGAAGACATAAATGGATTGGGAAAAAAGAAAATTGAAACATTGTTAAACGCTTTCGGCTCAATAGAACAAATAAAAAAAGCAAGTGTAGAAGAACTTTGCATCTTGCCTGGGATACACGAAGCACTCGCACATAAAATTGTTGATCACTTTAAAGAAAATTTAGAACAATGATATTAACTTTGAAGGACGGCAAGCAAATTTTAAAAAAATTTGCTGACGCGCGCCTGCGCGTGCTGCGCAAAAAAATGCACAGCGCCGTCCTCCCCTCTATTTTTCTTGCAAAATTTTGGAAAACCTGATATAATAAACACAATAATTATTATGCAGGTATAATTTAGTGGTAAAATGTGTGCTTCCCAAGCACAATTCGCGGGTCCGATTCCCGCTACCTGCTCCAAAGAAAAAAAGAGGCAAGAAAGCCTCTTTTTTTACGCATTTACAGCTTTTACAGTTATTGTTTTTGTAGTCAAAACCGCTTGTTCACTATTCATATCTACAAGGTTTAATGTAATAGTGTAAGTTCCTGCTTTTTTCGCTGTTGCTTTAAATGTTGTAGTTACATCATAATCATTAGCGACTTCGAATCCTTCTGGCGGTCCCCAATAACCAATTTGAGCCACGTCCCATTCTTGACCTTGAGTATCAGTCGCTTTTAACGTCATGTTCTCTTTATCTGTTACATCGACCTTAATTAAAACTTTCTCATAGCCAAGTTCACGCACCTCATCTGCTTTTAAAGCGACGTCAACTTCAACTGTTTCATTAACAGTTATCTGTGCCGGCGCGTCTACAGCAAAGATGTAGGTAGAATGATTGTCAACTTCTCCGCATCCTGCTAGCCCCGTCATCGCAAGCACGCAAGTTGCTCCGACCAGCCCTTTATACGCTAAGTTTTTAAACATATAATTCCTCCTCCTTTTAGAATTAACTTTAGTTTGCACAGAATAACAAAAAATATTATTAAAATGTAAATAAAAAAATAATAAACAAATCTTACAAAGCGATTTACTTTTTCGTTTTTTTGCTATACTTATAAAGCAGATAAAAATTAAACTTAATAAAAGAGAAAACTTGTTGAATTTTAGTAAATAAAAAAAGAGTCAAGAATAACAGTTTTCACCGTTTACACCGTCTCTTATTAAACGACATTTTTTAATCTTTGCTAAAAAGCGAATTTTTTGGTTTTATAAGTTCATCTTTGTTATATTTGAAAAAAAACTGCAAAATTGAAAATATTTAACAAACAAAATATATTGTTGCTTTTTTAAAAATATATGTTATTATATAAGCAAATGAATAAAAAGATTTTAGTTAATGAACAAAAAAATTTGAAAAAAGTCCAAAATATTGTAAATTCAAATATTAAAGTTTTATTATCAAAAATATCAAATTCGAATGAAACTATTCAGAATTCTCTAGAATATATAAACTCCAACAAATTAGACAGCATTGAAAAAAGAGATATGTTCAGTTTTATAAATAATAAACACGAAATTGTCTCAACATTAACTAGACGCAAAGACTTTTTAATCAGAATTAAACCAAAACCTTTTTTTGCGAAAATTGTTTTTGCCGAAAAAGATGGGATTGACGAACTCTATTATGTGGGTTTAAAAAACATATCATCTGGTGAAAATCCAGTCGTAATTGATTGGCGCACTCCGGTTGCTTCTTTATTATATTTTTCGTCACTCGGCGAAACCAACTACGATTCCCCGTCGGGAAAAATAAATGTAAATTTAAAACTAAAAAGACAATTCCAGCTTGCACCAAACAAAATCCTTTCTTATATTGACACAAACACTAAAATAGATGACAATTTTTTACAGGAAGTTCTTAGTCAAAACACTACCTCTTATATGCATAATATTGTTCAAACTATTCAAGAAGAACAAAACAAAATAATTCGTCGCCCCCCACAACAATCAATTATCATCGACGGTGTAGCAGGATCTGGAAAGACGTCAATTGCGTTGCACAGAATTTCATATATCCTTTACTGCAACAAGGGTTTGATAACAAGTAAAAATATTTTAGTTGTTTCACCAAACAAACTTTTTGGCTCTTACGTCAGCGAGCTACTGCCAGAACTTGGGGAAGAAAATGTCTACAGCTGTTCTATGACTCAAATGTTTCGCGACAGTAATTTGTTGCCTAAAAAATTTGGGAATAAAATGGAAATGATCGAAAGGGGCTTGGCATCTCAATTGTCACAAGATGAAATAAATTTAAAACATTCTCTTTCTTTTTTTGACGAGGTTTGTCACTTTTTAAAAAATTTTGATATAAAACCTTATGTCTTGGATGCTTGCAAATTTAAAGGATATACTTTAAATCCATCTGTTGTTGAAAATGTGACAGTTAAGGACACTCCTAATTTGAAGTTAAAGATTGAAAACTATGTGCATATGCTTTTACTAAAAAACTACAATTCCTTGCCTTATAATAATATTGAAAAAATGGAAAAACAAATTATAAAACATTTAAAAAATGTAATTACACCCGCTTTAATTTATGAAAAATTATATGTCTCCAAAAATTTAACTGGTGTTAATATCATGGGGTATGAGGATGCTCCTGTCTATGCATATATTAATTATCAAATAAATGGAGCACTTTTAAATAAGTCTATTCAACATATTTTTGTAGATGAAATGCAAGACTACGATCCTTTTTCACTTTATTTAATAAAACAGCTTTTTCCAGATGCTGTCATGACCTTTGCAGGTGATTATAATCAAAATATTTTGTCCACCTCTTCAAATATAGAAATGTTGAACAGATTGTATCCTGAAATTACGATCGACAGATTAGACGTAAGTTATCGCTCTACTTTTGAGATAACAGCATTTTCTCAAAACATCATAGGAAAAAATTTTTGCTATAACTTTGTTAGACACGGAGATTTACCAACTATCACAAGAAATGATTCTATTGAAAGTTTAAAACTAGACATCCAAGCAATTAGCGACCTATATCCTAACGACAAGATTGCAATCATAACCAAAAATTTAACTGAAGCAAAACAAATCTCAAAATTGGCTCCTTACTTTGATTTAATAATAGACGACTCTGATCAAACAATTCTTACCTCAAAAAGAATAATAACCACAACCTTTTTAAGCAAAGGCCTTGAATATGACAGGGTCATCATACCGTTTGTTAACAAAGGCAATTATTCGAGTAACCTCGAAAGACAGGATCTTTATGTTGCTTGCACCCGCGCCCTGCACGGTCTACATCTTTTTTACGATCAAGATTTGGCTCCTTGCGTTAATCCTAGTTTTCTCAAAAATATATCTACCAAAAAAAACAGTAATTAACGAATTCCATTCTAAAAATATTTACGAAGATGAAAATGTATCGCATCGTTAAAACCATATAAAAGATTGTATTAATATTGTTTATATTAATACAAAATTTTAATTTTAAAACTTTGTTTTTTAACGATAATTGATTTTTTATAAAAAATTAATATTTTTCTACTTAAAAAATACTGGTTTTTGATAAATATAACAATTTCTTTTAAAAAAACATTTGTTTAATATAAAAACATGAATAGTTCATTTAAAAATGATTTACGATTGATTTGCACGAACACAACAAACAAATTGAATTAAATGGTTTACTTTTTTGTTTTTTTTTGCTATACTTATAAAGCGGATAAAAATTAGACTCAATAAAAGAGAAAACTTGTTGAATTTTAGTAAATAGAAAAAGCGTCAAGAATAACAGTTTTCACCGTTTACACTACCTCTTATTAAACGACATTTTTTAACCTTTGCTAAAAAGCAAGCTTTTTGCAAATCTTTTCCTAGTCTAATGAGCTCAACGCTCTCTCCAGCAGTGGAGATCAAAATTAAAAAATTATCATAATCCTATATGCGCCGTTAGCTCAGCTGGATAGAGCGTTGGTCTACGGAACCAAAGGTCAGGAGTTCGAATCTCTTACGGCGCACCAGAAAATTAATTTAACTAAAAAAGAGTGAGAACTCATGACCTTCTACGAGCAGAGCGAGTGGTCATACAAAGTTCAAATATCTTACGGCCTACAATTTATCAAAGAAACAACAGGTTTGCATGTAAACTAATCCATGGCTTTTTTATAATTATAAATCATTAATAAGTTTAAGTAAGATACAGCAACTTCTATTAACTTAACAATTAAAACAATTTGATAATAATAACCCTTTGTCAATAACGGCATTTGTTAACATGCAAAAAAATCAATTTGAATTAAAGCTTTATATTGATTACCATAAATTTATAGATATGTGTTATAATGAGTGTGATTACCAAGGAGAAGAATATGGCAAGAAAACCAACAAATGATTTTACAGGATTGATTGTTTTGTTATTTTCAATTTTATTATTTCCTATTTTTATTATAAAATGGATTGTCGACAAAGATGAGCAATCTCGAACGAATAAACAAATAAATCAGAATCACAATAAATTGTTTAATAATACACCTAAACTGCAATCAAATATGCCAAAATATTTTCGTGAATTTAATGATTCGAAAGCAAAAAGGGATGCTAAAATTAAATTAAATGAAATTGACAAAGAAAAAACTAAAGCATATTGTGAAAAAAGAAAGAAATATTATAAAACATTATTTACTACAATCGTTGTCTTATTATCTATTTATTCAGCTTTGACATTGGCATTATTTTTGGTTAACATTGAAAGTATAGAATATGTTGTTCTATTTAGTTTAGGGTTAACAAGTATCTTGATTTCAATAATAATTTATTGTGTAAAAATCAAAAAACCTACTGAGACTATTGCATTAAAACAAATTGAGACAGAATTGCAAAAAACCTATAGAAATCTTAACGATGAAAAATTTTACAATTACAAAAAAATAGTTATTAAATCAAGTAGCTTATATAAAAGTATCACAAATTTAAATGATGAGTATTCTTTCGAATATGATAAATTTGGTAGGAAAAATTATACTTATAATTTAAATAGTAAACGAGCTTTGGATAATTATGATTTTGATAAAAGTCTAGCAAACATCATAAATGAAAGGTTATTTTATTATACAAATTTAAAAGAAAACTATGAAAATAATCTAAAGTTATATGATGAATATTCAAAAAGATATAATGAAATCAAACAATTTACAAATAGAAAAAATTTTGAAAAACTAAAAATAAATATAGATTACGAAATTTTTAATTATATAGAAAACTATCTTTATATTTATTCAAAAAAAAATAATATTGAAATTCCTTCTTTAAAAATTGTTATTACATATACAAGTCCTACAGGAAGAAATCATTATGAAAGAGATGAATTATACATCTATAGTGAAATAATAAAGATGGTGGAAGATATAGAACTTGAAAAAGAAAATCTAATAAAATCAGAAGAGAAAAAACAAATCATGGCTAATGAAAAAAGGCAGAAAGAGAAAAGATTAAGAGAGTTAGATAAGCTTGAGAGACAACTAAAGAAAAAAGAGAAAGAACTTATTGAAAAAGAAAACGAATTTAAGGAAGCAACTAAAGGACACATATATTCGTCTTCTGTAATTATTAATGAAGAAAAGCACAATACAAGTCAAGAGAAAACACGATATCAGAAACTGAAAAAATTAAAAGAGCAATATGAAAATGGAGAAATTACGAGAGAAGAATATAATAAAAAGCGAAACGATTTGTTATAGGAGATTACATGGATAATAACTTAGAGAAAGAGGTAGAATCTTTAACAAAACTTAGAGATGAATTAAAGCAAGAAATAATACAACTTGATGATGAAATTTTGTATCAAAGTTTTGGAGTTTATGAACCATTATATGATTATGCAGATTTAGATCAATATAAGCAAAAATTGAACAAAATAAGAAATAATCAAAAAGAAATGATTGCCAATAAAAAAGCCGTCATAGTAGGAACTTTGTGGAAAGTTAATGGGAGCGAGACCATCGGAAAAAAACTAATCGCCGAAAACTCTAAACAAATGATAAGAAATTTTAATATAGAATGTGATATTTGTATAGATAAGGTAAAATTTAATAATTATGATAACATTAAACAAAGAATATTTAAAGCATATGAACTGCAAAACAAACTAAACGAAACAAATAATATAGAAATTTCTTATGATTATTATAAATTAAAAATAGAGGAACTTAATTTGTCTTATGAATATCAACAAAAGAAAAAAAAAGAAAAAGAAGAATTGCGAATTCAAAGAGAATTAAGAAAAGAAGAAGAAAAGGTTGCGAAAGAGATAGAAGAAAAACGAAGAGAATATGAAAAAGAACAGATGCATTATGAAAATGCAATGCGAAAACTTAACGAACAATTAAGTGTTGAAAAAAGCGAAGAAAGAAAAAAGGTCCTTTTAGAAAGAAAAAATGAACTTGACAACAATCTGATTGATGTAGAAAAAGCATTACAGGATTTAGATTATAGAGAAGCAAATCATAGAGCCGGATATGTTTATATAATTTCAAACATTGGAGCTTTTGGGGAAAATGTTTATAAAATTGGAATGACCAGAAGATTAGAGCCTGAGGATAGAATAGCGGAGTTGAGTGGAGCATCTGTCCCCTTCAAATTTGACATACACGCTATGATTTTTTCGGATGATGCTCCTAAACTAGAAAATGCGTTACATCATGCATTTGAAAGTAAAAAAATAAATTTAGTCAATAGTAGGAAAGAATTTTTTAGAGTGACATTAGACGAAATTAAGCAAGTAGTTAAAGAGAATTATGATAAAACAGTTGATTTTAAAAATATTTCAGAAGCTGAACAGTTTAGAACAAGTGAAATGATTAGAAAGAAATTAATAAGCAATATTAAAACATAAGTTGATAAAGTATATTTTAATATAAAAACCATAATTTTAATTATGTTCCTAAACAATTTTAAAATTTAAAACCCATCGCCTTACGAGCAAACGCGAGTGGTCAGATATTTTTTATTAAACTACATTTTTAAATGTTGTTATACTTCGCTCCTTTAATATATCATACATGCCCATTAACATATTTTTATTTAGAGAATAAAATGAGTTAGGAGGCATGGATGTTTTTCTGCAATCGTTTTGATAAATGCTGTAAAAATAATGTGTTAATAAAGGTTGTTCCAGGCCTAAGCATACAGGGCCCTTCTGGTGCAACGGAGCTTACTGGCGCTACAGGTGCTACAGGGCCAACGGGGCCTACAGGAGCTGATGGCGCTACAGGATCAACAGGGGCAACAGGACCTACGGGAGCAACAGGACCTACAGGCACTCTTGGAGTAAACAACTCTTTCCTTTTTGTAAAAAGTGGAAATATCGGCGGTGACGGAACACAAGCTAATCCGCTACCATCAATTTCCGACGCAATAAATTTAGTTGACGAAGATGGCGTCATCATTGTTGAGGAAGGAGATTATCAAATATCATCAACTTTAAACTTAAATAAGAATGGAATTTCACTCATAGGAAAACCAAACTCCGTAATAAATCTTCAATCAAATGTTGCTGGCATGCTTGTTGGTGGTGATAATAATGAAATCTATGGATTAACTTTTACAAGCGATAACCCCTATCCTAGCGAATTTATTCAAATAGGTGGAGATAACAATATAATAAGAAACAACATTATCTTTGGTCCGGCACAAGCAGGAAGTTCAGACACTTGGATAACAAACAGGGGCATTGTAACTCAAGGCTCAACGCAGGGCAACTGGATCGATGGTAATATATTTTACTCTTTGCGCCAAGCAGGTTATTTAAATCCAAATTCCACGGGATATATAACTCATAATGTTGTTTACAACACTCGTGGTTGGGTGGTTGATCAAGCACTTATGCAGTTTTCTGGCAACTCTTGGGGTAGCCCAGCTAATGCAGTGGATATAGCTCTACTTTCAGGCACAACGACGTCGGCACCTTATGATTCTGTTGCAGACTTACAACGGAACAACAGCATGGCAACAATTAGTGACCAAAGATAAAGTTGAAATGATAAAAGAATATAACAGAACTCTCGCAGTCGACTATGCAAGAAAGTGGGCATTGTCTTATAACCCAAGATTTTTTAACTTTAATGGAAACGGTGGTGATTGCACAAACTTTGTCAGTCAGTGCCTTTTGGCTGGTGGCGGAAAAATGAATTTTGACAAATATTATGGTTGGTTTTATATTGATATAAACAACAGATCTCCTAGTTGGGCAAGTGTGAATTTTCTAAGGCGCTTTTTGTTAGACAAAAAATTAACAGGTCCAATAGCCAATATAAAGAGCCTTAATAGGTTGCAGATTGGAGATATAATACAACTTCGTCAAAATGTTTTAGGTTTTAATCATTCGCTTATCATATCTAAAATTGAAAACAACGAGATCTATGTTTGTGCGCATTCAATTGACGCTTTAGATCGCCCATTATCTAGCTATAAATATGAAGAGGCAGTAGGTTTACATATTATAGGAATCCATATATAATTTTTTTTTGTTTGCATAAATATCAAAAAAAGTATATAATTTGTGTTATAAAGTTAAGGGGTGATCATGAAAAAACTTAAATACTTTTTTTTGTGTTGTTTGGTTTTTCCTTGTGCCTTGCTGTTTAGCGCTTGCACAGTTAAAACAGAATATGTCGCGCCAGCCGTAACGGAAGAAGTTGTCATAACTTCCGATTTGACACAAGCAACAAATTTAACAATGACGTCAACGTTGGCAATTTTTACCGAAACAAAAACAGGTTATGGAGCTGGCGCTGGTGTTATTTATTCACTCGACAAGGAAACCGGAGAGGCATATATAATAACAAATTATCATGTCATATGCGGAGACAATTATTTTGACAATTTAATCGCTAACCGTATTTATGCTCAACCATATGGCTCCCAATATTGTAGTGTATCAGAAGATTTTATGGGACAAACTCAACTCATAACGGGAAACAATTTGCTAACTTGTGAATATGTCGGGGGTTCACAGGTCTATGATATCGCCGTTTTATATGTTAAAAGCGACCTTTTAAGCGAACTTGATTTAAGACCTGCAACAATAGCAACTACATCAGCAAAACTTGGTTCAACAGTGATAGCAATAGGCAATCCAAACTTTCAAGGATTAAGCGCGACACGAGGAATTGTCAGTGTCGAATCTGAAACAATTGACGTTTACGTTGGCAAGGAAAGCACAATTCCAACTGAAACAAATGAGACCATCTCATATCGAGCAATAAGGTTTGATGCAGCTATAAACAGTGGTAATAGTGGTGGTGGTCTTTTTAATGAAAAAGGCGAATTAGTAGGAATACCTAGTGCTGCGGCAGAAGATCTCGATGATTTTAGTAGTGCAATTCCTATAAGTGTGGCTGTGGGCACAGCTGAAAACATTATTCACACAAAAAACACATACGGCTTGAATGGTGTTTATCTTATAGACCTTGGAATACATTATGAAGCAGGAAACTCTTACGCAATTTATGAAGAACAAACCGGCTTGACCTTTATAAAAGAAGATATTCTCGTTTCATCTGTATCAAACAGTTCAAGTTCTTTATTGTATGAAAGCGGTATCTCCGTGGGCGATAAAATAACCTCAATAAAAGTCGGAGATAGAAATTTGGAACTTTCTCGTGCGTTTGAACTTGATGATTTTCTGCTTACAGTCTTTCCTGGTGATACAATAGAGATAACATGGGTAAATGGAGACGGCGCGCAAACAGTTGCAATAGAAACGACAAAATCAAACTTTGCTTTGGTCGAAATCGCATAAAATAGAGGAAATAATGAAACAAAAAATTATTTTAGATGTCGATCCTGGTGTTGACGATTCAATTTCTATGATTTACAGCTTTCTCTCGTCTTCTCTTGAAGTAAAACTAATTTGCGTAACAAAAGGCAACAGAGACCTAAAACAAAGCACTTTAAATGCACTTTTCATCGTTGAAAATTTTGCTAAACAACCGGTCCCTGTTGTTCAAGGATCAAGTTCGTCTTTAAAGCAAAACGATGTTCCCTTACTAAACGTTCACGGAAAAAGTGGTCTGGGCGATTTAATAAATATCACAAACGTGTCAAGCTCCACTATTAATAAGCAGGGCTATGGTTTTGAAGAAGCAATATTTGATTGTGTAAAAAAATATGATGACATCATCTATGTTTGCAATGGTCCATGTTCAAGTTTGGCAAAGGCTATTCAAAAATACCCTGAAATATTACAGAAATTAAAAAAGGTTTTAATAATGGGTGGAACATATAGTGGCATAGGCAGTATTACCCCATATGCAAGCTTTAACATGTATTGTGATCCAGATGCAACGCAAATAATATTAAATAGCATTGAATATGTAAGATTTAGCCCTTCAGAAATAGGACTTTCTGTTTTTTTAAACAAGCAACTGTTAGACAAATGGAGTCGCTATGGAAAATATGGAAGTATCGTTAAAAAGCTTTATACTGGTTACAGAGATTTGCTTATGCCTACTGACAAACTCGCAACACATGACTTGTGCTCAATAATGACAATAACAAACCCAGAGTTTTTTCAATTTAAAAACGTCGATGTAAAAATTAACACAACTTTTGGCAAAAAACGTGGGCAAACATTTTTTAAAGATAATCCAAATTCAAAACACACATTAGTCTGGGAGGCAGACAGAGAAAAGATTGTAAAACATTTCGATAAATTATTAAAAAAAGCAAAATAAAACCTTCGCTAATTGCAAAGGTTTTTTAAATTATTTACAACAATGGGGCAAAAAGTCTAAATACCGACTGCGCAAGTTTACTCAAAGCTGGCGCCTTTTTAAAATACGACTCATCTGCCAAATTTGAATTGTCCATGTCTTTTTTCATCTCTTGCGCATACTGTTGATTCAATTTTTCCGAATACATTATTGCTGTCGATTCAAAATTTAAACCAAATGATCTATTGTCAAGATTGCAACTTCCAATGGAAAGTAGATTGTC
>CALVOH010000016.1 GCA_944350225.1 uncultured Clostridia bacterium
TATGACTAACAAACGGTCTTGTGTCGCTTAAACATTTCGTTTAAGCTTATTATACCTTACTTGATAACTAGCTTTTTTCAATTTCAATTTATTAAAATTAGCCGAAGTAATTCGGCTTTTTTTATTTTGTTAAAATTTTATAAAAAAATATTTTGCTATATTTTCATTTTGTGATACTATAAATAAAAAAGGAGGAAATTATGAGCAAATCAAAATTCAGTTTAAGGCAAATCATAGGTGATGCTTTTTTAGTGATTGCAGGGGCACTTATTTTAGGACTTTTAGCTTTACCGTTTTTGATGGCTAAAGGTGTTGATGTAGGTGGTGTTATTAGCACTGCGGACACAAGTCTTGGAAGTTGCTATGATTTAATAACGTTAACTGATGTGTCAAATTCAGCTTTACTTTCATCGCAAATTTTCTTAATTTTAGTGCTTGCTTTTGCGTGCATAGTAATTCTGCTTGGAATTATTGACATGATAGGTGCTTTTGCTGGAAAGAAATTTTTAAACGTTACTTTCTTTTCAAGAATCGCTTCAGTTTTGCTTGTTGCTTTTTCAATAGCAGCATTTATAAGCATTGTAGCATATGTTGCTCAAAGCGGAATTGAAATAACCGAAACTAGTGGTTTCGACATTTATCGAATTGGAACTGGATATATAATGGCTCTTGTCTTCTCAGTTGTTGCTTTGCTTGCAAGTTTTGTTGCAAAAACAAAAAAGGCAAAGAAATAAGGAGAGAAAATGAAATCAAAATGCGTTGTTGGGGGCTTATTTAGTGTTTTAGGATTTGCTTCGCTGATTGCATCTTTTTCGTTGCCTATTGTTTCAGTTTTAAATGTGAGTTCAGTAAATTTTTATTCTTACTTAACCAACCTAAGCAGTTTATCCGAAAACAAACAAGTCTTTATAGCTATGATACTTTTTATAGCTGCTGCTGCACTTTTGCTGTTTTGTTCAATAACGGCGATCTTGTGTTTAGCAAAAGGGCAAGGAAGTAGAAGTGTGTTCTTTACTCGCGTTATGGCTTTTGTTGCTTTAATTTGCTGTGTTGTGTCGGCAGTGTTGTTTGGAATTAGCAATGAAGGTATGGTTGGGGCTGGTGTTATTCTGCCTGTCGTGTGCGCGTTCGTAGCATTTGCAGGGGCATTGATAATGCCAAGCGATAAAGAAAACTAAACGCAATATGTATTAAAAATTCTCCTTTGCACATAATACGGCAAAGGAGGTTTTTTTATGAAAAAATCACAAATAAGATGTGTTGTAGGCAATTCGCTTGTTTTACTTGCAAGCATTTTGATTATTTCCCTTTTTGCTTTAAATATTGTTGAAGGGGGAGGATTTGGATCAATTTATTCTGAAATCACTACTTTAAATACTTTTACAGGTGTTAACAGGGCTTACTTTATGGTTGGCGGAATAAGTTTAATTGTTGTTTTGATTTTGTCAGGTGTTATGATAATTTTGAGCGCATTAGGACTTTGTGGAGGAATATTTGATATAAGGGGATTGAATATGACTACGGCGAACAGGGCGATTTCAATAATTAATTTGATTCTATCCTCGTTGGTGCTTGCTATGATAATAACATACGTAGCTTTATTAACTACGACTGCTATGGTCGGTGCAGGTGTTATAACAACATTTTTACTGTCAATATTGTGCGTTGTAGGGGCCTTTGTCGCTCAAAGCAGAAAAATATATCGTGCATAAATCTTGCAAATGCAAGATTTTATTTTGATATTATCTCTAATTAGGTTATAATAAAATACAAAATAAATTTGGAGAATGTTATGCGAACTTTAAAAATTAGAGGTATAGTTGGCAATGCTGTTTTGGTTTTGATGAGCGCTTTAATGATAAGTTTTATTTTTATGCCAATGCTTTCTGATATTAATGGGGTAAAAATTTATTCTATTGCAGAGTCCATGTTTGATATGAACAACATCAATCAGATTTTAGGCGATAATTCGCTTTACTATATTCTCGCAGGAGCATTTATGATCGCCTTTTTGATTTTTTCAGTCACACTTTTTATTATGGCAGTTGTTTCGCTCGTTGGATCTTGTTTGGATAAACCACGTTTAAGTTTGGCGATAGGGACAAGAGCATTAAGTCTCGCTGCAGCAGTCGTCAGTTCAATTTCCATCATATTTTTGGTTTTTTATCATCAATCTAATGCTGTTACAACCACGACCTTTGGATATGGAGTTTTTGTTGAACTCGCTTTAAGTTTTATTGCAATCGCTTCAAGTTTTGTTGCTCCAACGAAGAAACACTTATTTAAAGTTTTAGAAAATATGTAAGCCACATTTGTGTGGTTTTTTTAATCTATAATTTCAATATTGGATATTTTTTCGCCAGATGTTTGAATTTCTACTTCATAATATCCGGATTTTTTTACTATTAAAAATCTGTTGAGAGACAAAGGCAATATTTTTTTTATATCTCCAAAGTATGCCGAAAGCTTTTCTTCAGACGCAGACATATTGTCCTGCAAAAAAGATATAGCAGATTTGAAATCATGATTTTTAATTTTCTCAAGAAATTTTAAAGGAAGCACTTTTGCATTTTTTGGTGGTGGCTCATAAGTTTTTGCTCTAAATATTTCATTTTCGGCTATGCTATATTTTTCTTCCTTGCCGTATTTTTGGCAGGATATTTCGCCTCTGTCGAATTCCACAATGTTGCCCTCTTCCGAAAACAATTCGTTTGTAACAGTGTTAAACAAAACTATTTGTTCAGCTGATAGGCTTTTTATTTTTAAAATTACAAAATTTTCATAATTTGTAAATTCATATGTTTTCGGGGGCAAGGTTGACACGCTAGCAATTCTTTCGTCAGTGTGAAATTCCGCATTTGAATTTGATAAAATAAGTTTGACTTGTTTGCCATTTGCAGAGAGTTCTTCTTTTATTTTTATATTAGAAGATGATTTTGTAAGTAAGCAAAGGTTTTTTTCTTCTAAATTAAAAATTTGGCAAAAATTTTTGTCCGGTTGCGATAGGTCTAATACAAATGCTATGTCATCTCTTTTTCCTGTTGCAGGATAAACAAATAATAGCTCTGGTGTAGAGAAAAACAATGATGTTGCTTCATCTAAAAATTCTTCGCCACCATTCCATTTAATTAAGCATGGGTATTCGCTTCTAATCTCAATTTTTTTCATACGGTAAATATATGCAAGCAAAAATAATTTTTAGTATTATTCTTTAAATTTTGTCAATAAATGTTTTGTAAACAAAATGGAGGCGAGATGAAAGGTGTTTGGAAAGACGAAGAGGTAAAAGCTTTGTTTGGCGCAGTTGAAAAATGTAAAAGTGCAGGGAAAAGAGTTTCTTTTGCCTTTCAAGAACATGCAGAGCAATATTCTAGGAAAGCAAATAGTATTCGCAATTATTACTATAATGAAGTAGAAAGACTTAATAGCGATCCGGAGAGGGCGAATTGTCTGGGCATAGATTTGTCTTTGCATAAAAAAATGATAAAAAGATTTTTTTCGAGCAATGAAAAAAATGAAATAATACAAAAAATAAAAGATCTTGTAAATAAAGGTTGTTCCGTACGTAAAGCATGTTTTTTGCTTTCCAACGGAGATGTTTCGACTATGCTTCGTTATCAAAATAAGTTTAGAGCGGTAGAACTACCAAAAAACAGCAACATTCTACCTTTTAAAAAGAAATCAATGAAAATTACCGATAGTGACTTACAGGGATTGTTTATGGGGTTGGTAAGATTGATAAAAAAGAGTGCGGAAGAGGAAATCTCAATGAGAATTAACCAACAGATTGACCGTGAAGAAGAAATTGAAAGAAATTTAATTGCAAAACTTGGGCAAAGGGAAAGAGAACTTGCCTTTTTAAAAGATGACAATGAAAGATTAAAAAAAGAGAATGCCAACTTAAAAAAACAAATAATGCGAAAGTTTTGTTTCGAAGCGACAAAATTAAATGTAGAAAATGTGAAGGCATAAAATTCTTTTAAAATTTTAGGTTTTGTGATAAAATTTTAATATGATAAAAGTCGTAACGGGCGCCAGCTTGTTGGAGGCATCAAAAAATGCTATAAAACAGCTTGGCACTAACAATACATATTTGATTGTTCCTGATCGCGCGACTCTCGTTTTTGAAGAGTTGCTTTTTGACGTCTTACAGATTTCTTCAACGCTAAGGTATGATGTGTGTGGGCTTTCTACACTTGTTGGTCGTTACGTTAAAAAGGACGAACTAGCGATCAGTGAAATCGAGGCAGTTTTGTTTGTTAAGAAGGCTGTTGAAAGTGTAAAGGACAGGCTTAAATATTTTGTTTCGGGCAATATAAATGTCTGTAAACAAATATATAAGTTTATTTCACAATTTAAAAGTTCATCGTTAAAGCCTGCTGACATTGTTTGTAAAAGTGAAAGGACTTCTCTTAAAAACAAATTTGATGACTTAAAGATAATTTTTGAAGAATTTGAAAAACTTACATTTGACAGAATGGATCCTAGCACCCAACTCGATACATTTGCTAAAATCATTGCAACGGAAAAAGAACTTCAAGAGGCAGAATTCTGTTTCATAGGGTTTGATAGTTTTACATCTAAACATTTTCAGGTTTTACAATCCATTGCAAAAAATACCAGAGGTTTGACTGTTGCACTGCCGACTCCAATAAGTCGGGCAAATTCTCACATTTATGAAACTGATATTTTGGAAAAATTGCAAGCCATAGGCAAGGCTTTAAATCAAGAAATAGAAATTTATTCTCCTAAAACCATGTTGAAAGGTGAGGCATTTGCTATCGGAGAAAATCTTTTTAGCAGACAACCCAAATCATTTAAAAACGGAAATGTTTTCATTAAAGAAGCTGATATTCCCAAAAGCGAAGCGGAATTCGTGGCAAAGTCAATTTGTTTTGAAGTGTTTAATGGGAAAAGGTATAAAGATATTGTAGTTGCATGTAGCGATTTAAAAATTTATGGGCAAGAGCTTATAAATCAATTTGAGCGTAACAAAATACCTTATTATATCGATTCTTCTGTTGTCGCATCTCAAACCTATATAGCTTTGTTTTTTAAAAAAATGTTAAGCTTCGCTTATAAGAGATTTAGAAAAAGTGATTTGTTATTTTTTTTAAATTCAGTTTTTTTTGAAATTGACGAGGAAAAAATTGAAAAAGTCAGCCAATTTTATGAAGGCGGAGGGGAGGATTTTTATAGTTTTAATTTTGGAGAATTGACGAATTTAATCAAATTGATATCATCAGACTTTATCGAAGGGGCAAAATCGTTAATAAATCTTTTGGATCAAAATAAAGAAAAAATCATTGAGCAAAATTTAAACGAAAAGACGTTGTCTTTTGAAATGCAAATGCCATCTATTTTGGCGGATCTTTTAAATGCAATCGAAAATACCTGTTCTTTTTCATCTTTTAAAGAATTTTATTCAGCAGTAGAACTAGGGCTAGAAACAAAAGAGGTTTCGGCTTTACCTAGTTACTACGATCAAGTTTTTGTTGGAGATGTTACAACAAGTTTTTTTGGCGATGTCGATTCATTATATTTGGTGGGCGCAAACGTGGGCGCGATCCCAAAATATGAAAGCGAAGCGTCATTTTTGTCTGATGATGAGATAGAAAAAGCACAATTAAGATTTAAAGTTGAACCAACTATAAAGATGATTAACAGGCGGAACAGATTTAAGCTTTTTTCTCATCTTACGCAATTTAAAAATAGATTGATAATTAGTTATTCTACGGCGGATCAGGAGGGCAAACCTCTTGGTAAAAGTGGAATTGTCAATATGATTGAAAAAATATTTTGTATTTCAAAGCCTATAAAAAATGTTAGCTTTTCCAAAGAGAGAGATGTGCAAAATTTATTGTTTAATGTTGGTAGAAATTATGAAGAGGTTCAACAACTTTTGTTTTCTAAAAAGATGAAAGCATTTGATGCAGAACTAAAACAAGTAGTCAAAATTACAGAAAATGACCTTCGTTTGTCAAGAGAGCTTTCTGTAGCGAAAGATATAGGGTTGGGCGAGCAGATAAAGCCTACTGAGATAGAAAAGTTTTACAGTTGTCCTTTTAAAGTTTATTGTGAAAACGTTTTAAAATTAGCACAGCCCATAAAGAGCGAATTGTCGCCTGCGGAGATTGGCTCGTTGGTTCATGAAATTGTTGCTGACTATGGAAAAAAGTTTTCTTATAATATGCCAAGCAAAGAAGAGCTCGATGCTTTTTTGATAAAAAAAATTGATGGTTTTTTGAGAGAAAGGCAAATAGCTGACAAAGAACTTTTTATTCAGCGCATGAAGAAAGATTTGTTAAATATAATCAAAAAAATTGATGATGAAAATAAGAATACGCCGTTTGTTGCATGGCTGACAGAAGAAAAATTGGACGGCGAAATTTTAGGCAAAAGTTTTAGCGGAAGGGTGGACCGGGTTGACAAGTGTGAAAATGTTTTTAGAATAATCGATTACAAAACCGGAAAAATAACTTCCAATTTGTTAGTTGATGCGAAATTTGGCAAGAAATTACAGTTGCTTGCGTATGCGAAGCTTATTCAAGATAAAACAGGTTTGATCTGTGGAGGAGTCTATTATTTTGATGCGAAATCTGGTTTTAAATCCTCACAAAAACAAAGTCTGCAAGGTGTAACATCTCAAAGCGCTGAAAAGATTGGGTGCATTTCTTCAAAAGCGATAACTGATGATCAAATGCAAGAGCTGATTAATGAATCGGCGCGCTTGCTTTTTGAAGGTGCCCAAAGTCTTAACCAAGGCAAAATCGCGCCACGACCTGATACAACGAGTTGTGAGTACTGCCCACATTCAGCCATATGTCTTTATGATGCTTTTAGAGGGACAAGAAGGGGGGCAAAATGAATTTCTCAAAAGAGCAAAACAGGGTTTTTAATTTTAATAAAAAGAATATGATTGTAAGCGCTTCAGCAGGTGCTGGCAAAACTACAACGATGATAGAATATATCACGCGATTGATAGAAAAGAAAGTTCCAATAAAACGAATGCTTGTTTTAACTTTTACAAAGGCTGCCGCATCAGAAATGAAAGATAGGCTTGCAGAGAGGTTGCTTTCCAGTGCAGGTGAAGCTTTTATTGATGATCAAATTGACGATTTGATGACAAGTGATATTTCAACAATACATTCATTTTTAGAAAAATTGATAAAACGCAACATATCGCATTTGCCTGAGCTTGAAGGTTTTGTTATGCTTGATGAAATGCAGACAGAAAAAATCATGAATGAAGCATTTGAAGAAGCTTGGCAAAAATTAAAATGTTTATATCCAACTCAGTATGAAAATTTGTTTTTCACTATTAGAGATTTGAAAGAAATACGAAATATCCTTTTTGAGCTTCATGCCTTTATGTCGGCACAAGCACAGCGAAGTGAACTACTTAAAATGTTTGAAAAGAATTGTAAAAAATATTTCTTCGAAGCTTGTGAATATTTAAAAAATCAAATTGTAGAAGAGGTTGCACAAATAACCGAGCGTATAAAAGGATTTTTAAGTAGAGATGATAAGGTTGAAAAATATTTAGAAAAGATAGGCGAATGCTTGCTTTTATTAAACAATTTTGATTTTAAAAAATTACAACAATACATATCTATAACATTGCCAAGACAACCAATATTAAAAAATTATGATAAAGTTCAAGATGTGATCTTAATAAAGGAAAGAGCCATCAAGTTGTTAAAAAAGATTGGGAAAATGGCAGAGTTACCAAAAGATGTGTGGAGTGGAGAGCAAACGGAGATTTTAACAGAAAATTTTTACAATCTTTATAAAATTTTTGATCAGCTTTTTCGTGAAAGAAAGACGAGAGCAAATGCGTTAGATTTTAATGATCTTGAATGGCAAAGTGAGATTTTGCTGTCCAATTCGCTATTGCTTGAAGAAATTCAAGATCGATTTGATTATGTCTTTATTGATGAATATCAAGACACAAACCCTGTCCAAGAAAAGCTTGTGAAGGCCATAGGCGCAAAAGGTCGTTTTGTGGGTATTGGAGATCCTAAACAGGGGATTTATGCGTTTAGAAACGCAACATCTAAAATAATACTTGCCGACAGTAATAATTTTCAAAATTCTGTTGATGGCGAAACAATTTATTTGACTGATAATTATAGAAGTAACGGCGAAATATTAAATTTTGTAAATTCTATTTTTTCAAAAGTGATGACAACGAAAAATTCTGGGATCGATTATAAAAACACTTCAATGTTAAAGAGTAAAAAGATGGTGCCATATGCAGAAAAACCGATTGTGCAGATTGATGTTGTAAAAAAACATAAAGTTGAAAAAAAATATTGGCCTGAGGGATATAAAATATTTGACGATCCTCTTGTGAGTGAAGAAAGTGCATCGTTGGAAGCACAAATTGTGGCAATGAGGATTGAAGAATATTTAATGAGTGAGCTTGTTGACCCAATTACAAACGAAAAAAGAAAAGTCATGCCTAGTGATATTGCAGTTCTTTCTAGGGGGAAATCTGAAATCGCAGATGCTGTTATGAACCAACTGCGCGTTAGACAAATTCCGTTCGTTTCAACATTAAAATCAAATTTGACAGATAGGTCATATATCAAACTTTTGGTTGCCATGTTAAACCTTTGCGTCAATAAAAGAGATGATGAATCGCTCGCTGGATATTTGCTTTCACCTTTTGTAAGATTGTCACCAGATTTGTTGGCTTTGCAAATGAGCGGTAAAAAGGATCCGTTTTGGAAGGTGATGTTGGAAAATGATAATGAGCAAATTAAAAACGCAATTTTAGAGCTTGATCTATTTAAAAAAGAATGTTATTTTTACGGAGCTAAAAAAGCTTTCGAAAACATTTTTGTAAAATTTGACTTTTATAGTTATTTATACAGCGAATTTGGGACAAATGCTGTGAAAGAAGTTGATGCATTTTTATTCGCTATTGCAAATTTTGAAAACGACAAAGACATTCCTGACCTTTTGGCATACATCGGCGAAGGTATCGCGGTTTCTTCTTGCTCGTCAGCTGATGCCGTTACAATATCTTCTATTCATGCGTCAAAAGGCCTTGAATATCCAATTGTTATCTTAATAGGCACAGGAAAGTCAATGATAAATCCAGACCCGTCAAACTTTAAAATTAATTCAAAATTAGGGTTAGCTTTGAGTTACTATGAGCACGAAACATTTCAACGTTTTGCCACTCCAATTTTGCTAGCTGAAAAGGATATGGCAAAAGCAAGTGAAAGAATTGATGAATTGATGATTTTGTACGTGGCATTGACACGAGCAAAATCACATTTAGTTATAACAGGAACTTTTGACGTCAACAAGGTCGATGCTTTTGATGGGCAACTTGAAAAGTATAATTCGTACATGTCTTTAATATTGTCTACATGTGAGGGAGCTGTTGTAAATGAAATTGATGGTGTGGAGCCATCTTCTTATAAAGAAATTGACACAAAAAAGTTGAGTCCCGATATGGATGTTGTTGTTAATATAAAAAAATATATTGATTTTAAATATCCATATGAAGTCGAAACTGCCATAAAACAAAAGACTTCGGTGACTGAAATGTCATTTAAAAATGTTGATAATCTACAAACAGATTCTTCATTTTCAGAAATTGGTACGGCATATCATGAAGCACTTAAAATATTGGATTTTTTAAAAATTAATAAAATTGAAGATGTAAAATCTCAATTAATCGATAAAAAATTTGATGAGTATATGCACAAATTAATAGATGAAAAAATAATTTTTGAAAATATAAAATTATTAAAACCTATTATAAATAATAAAAAAATATTTAAAGAAAAGCCTTTTGTTTTAAAATTAAAAAATCACCAGCTTGTGCAGGGAATAATCGACCTTTTTGCAACCGGTGAAGAAAATATATTAATCGACTATAAATTTACGCGTGAAAAAGATGAAAACATATTGAAAAATCGTTATAAAGAGCAAATTATGCTTTATAAAGAGGCAATAGAAAAAGCTGAAAATATAAAAATTAATAAAATTTATCTGCTTTCTTTATTAAATAAAAAAATAATTAATTTTTAAAATATTTATTATTTTATTAGTATTTTATTTTTTGTTGTGTTATACTAAGGAAGAAAAGGAGAAAAAATTATGAATTTTTCATTGCTTGCTGACGTTGAAAGCGCTTTTGAATCATTTTTTTCTAATTTAACATCTTCAACGACATTTAATTTATTATTCTTTTTGGGGATAGGTCTTGAATTGTTTTTAATTCTGCTTTTTGCTGTAAAAAGTAGGTTTTCTTATGAAGCTAGAATGAGGCGTTCTCTTGACGATCTTAACAGATGGCTTTTTAGGAACAAATCGCTAGATAAAGAAAACATTAAAGAATTTAACAATATGGTAAAAAAGGCGCCAAAAAGGTTGGCACTAAATTGGCAGCAATACATACTCTATCGTGAAAAATCACCTTCATCATATATGTCGGTTGAAAACATAATTGAAAAGCCTCTTCGTGCAAGTTCTTACAGTTTGAATATAAAAAACTTGATATGGCTTTCAGCAATTTGGATGTTGGCTACATTTATGCTCGGCATATCTTATAATAATATAATCGCTGACACCATTGTGAATGCAAACATGATTTTAACAGCTTTGCTTGTTCCATTTTTCATTTTGCTGATGTGTGCTATTGCCGTCATAATAATGCAGGCTAGAAAAAATGCAAACCTTGATGAGTTATATCAAAACTTGCATCTTTTTGACAGATTTATTGATAACGCATGTGTTGAGCTACCTCCATATATTGATTATTCTTTGCTTTTCACAAATGAGGAGATTGACAAAGGAATTCCAGCTCTTCGTGAATATTTGGAAAGTAGAGCTAGAAAAGAAAAAGAAGAATTTGATCAAATTGCAAAAGAGCAAGGTGTTGAATATGAAAAGTTTGATTTTTCTAAATTGGGTATAAATGGACAAAACATTTTAGAGCGCGCTATGAAGGAAACAGAAGCTTATCTTTCAAAACGTGACAAGACACTAGCAAAAGTAGCTCAAATCGAAGCGACTCTTGAATCGTTAAAAAGAAACTTTGAAAATATACAAAAAGACTATCAAAAGAAGATGCAAATTACGAAAGAAAACATCGATCGTTTGCGTCAACAACAGGAAGAAACGACAAACAGAATTGAAAGCAATTTCTTGCGTAAACAACAAAACCAAGAAATTACAAAGCAAGAAAAAGATGAGGCTGAATTCGAACAACAAAAGCGTCGTTATTTGATAGAAAAGAGCGAGTATGAAGAAACTATAACGACTTTGCAAGAAGAACTTGAAGCGGGCAAGGGTGTTGTTGAAGAAGCCATGATGAGCGAATATGAAACTTTTTACACACAATTGTTTAATTTGGCACATGTAAATGCAGAAAAAGATGTAAAAGAAAAACTTTCTTCTTTAAAGGAAACAAAATCTCGTGTTGAAAAAGATTTGACTTTAAAAGAGGCACAACTTAAAAGAGTTATCGACGAAAATGAAACATTAAAAAGAAAGCTTGGTGTGGAATATGAGCCGATTGCGATTGAGAGTGTTGACAAATTAGAGGAAGAAAAGCAGAAACGTGAGCAAGAAGAGGAAAAACAAGAAAATAAATTGCAGACTCCTGAACAAATTTCAAATTTGATAAAACAACATTCAAAAGAGGTTAGACAAGAGATTAAGCAGGTTGAAGAAAAAATTCAAGGCGACGAAACGATTGGAAGAGTGTTGGAAGAGACAAATCAAGTTGAAAATTCAACTGCGAATCAATACGAAGGCAATTCAATGTCAGCCGATGAAGACGAGGATTTTGACTTTGTAGATAATTTCAATCAACAAAATTTAGTGCAGAAAGACAATTCTCAAACCGATTTCGAAGTGGAAGAATACACTCCTTCTATACAATCTCAAAGCACCGAATATGACCAAATTCAAAATGGTGAAGAAAATTCGATCAATTCAATTGAATCAAAAGATGGAGAAAAGGTTGAAAAAGCTTCAAGTGGAAAGAAAAGAGGCCGACCAAGAAAAGGCGAAGAAAAAACTCTTGAGCAGATTATTGCAGAAAAGAGGCCAAGGGGAAGACCTCGAAAAGAGGTTGTAGAACAACCTAAAAAACCAGCGAAAAGAGGTAGACCTGTTGGTTCCACAAAAAAGAAATCCGAAAGCACAAAAGCCAAAGCAGGGAAAAGTGCTAGCAAGAAAAACGAGCCAGCAAAAAAGTTGCAAAAAAAGTCCACAAAAACTTTAAAGGTCAATGAAAAAACATTGCCTTCACAGGAAAAAAGGGGGCGTGGCCGTCCAAGAAAAACTGACAGTTTAAAATCAATTAATCAAAAAATAGCCGATGAGGAAAACAAGCTTTCGGCAAAAAAATCTGCGCTCGACAAAGAAATAAAAAAAGCTATAAACAGTTTGGAAAAGAGTTCTAGCGAAACTGCAAGACGAGACGAACTTTTAAATGAGATCAATGATTTAAGACAAAGTGTCGAAAAAGTAAAACAAAATCTCAGGGCAAGCGACCAAATTGAAAAACTGAACAAACGAATAGAAGAACTTTTAAATGAAATAAAATCATTGAATTCTTGATATGGTTGAGCCAAAAAAGATTACACAAAAGTGTAGTCTTTTTTTTATTGTTTACACAAAGACAAATGTGGGAAAATGTTTTTTTAATTTTTTATTCAATTAAAAATTTAATGATTTGATAATTTAGTCATAAAAGCGTTGGGCAAATCACAAAATACTTATGGAGGATAAACGTGGGATTTTGGGCGCTTGTTATTTTGGGGATTGTTCAAGGTGTTACAGAATTTTTACCTGTTTCATCAAGCGGTCATTTGGTGCTGTTATCCAAAATATTTGGCATAGAGGATTCGCTTTTTGTTTCAATAATATTGCACGTGGCGACTCTTTTGTCTGTCGTAATAGTTTTAAGAAAAGAATTGTTGCAAATAGTAAAAAAGCCATTTGGAAGTTTAGGCAGAAAACTTATTGTGGCGACATTGCCAACGTGTTTAATAGTTTTAGTTTTATATCCTATCGTTTCAAAATCTTTTGAAGGAAGTGCATTGCCATTTTGTTTTATGGTCACTGCCGTTTTATTACTTTTAACGGAATTTTTTCAAAAAAAATCTTTTTATTATTCTCAAAATTATAGAAAGAGCATAAATTATAAACAAGCCTTAATCATGGGGATTGGGCAGGGACTTGCTACATTTCCAGGCGTTTCTAGATCGGGAACAACAATCTGTTTTGGGATATTTGCAGGTGCAAAAAAAGAAGACGTTGCAAAGTTTTCATTTTTAATGAGCATTCCAATAATAATTTTGTCTATGGCTCTCGAAATTTATAAACTAGCTAGCAGTGGAGCAACAATTAGCGTTAATATCCCTGGTTTAATTTTAGCCTTCTTTTTTGCTTTTGTGATAGGACTTATAAGTTTGAAAGGAATGATAAAATTGACAGAAAAACTAAATTTTAAATGGTTTGCGTTATATTTGATCGCTCTTTCAATAATAGCATTGTTTGTTTAAGGAGATTATGAACAACTGTTTTTCTAAAACAATAGATGAATGTTTTAAATTGCTAAATTCCTCTCCAAATGGGCTGAGCAATGAGGAAGCTTTTTTTCGCGAAAACAAATTTAAAACGGAAAGATTGACTAAACAAAAAACAGAAGGGTTTACAAAAAAGTTCTTTAAACAATTTGCAGATTTGATGATTATTATTTTAATTATTTCTTCCGCGGTTTCATTTGCTGTGGGAATAATTTCTTCGTCAACCGATGAACTATTAGATGCGCTCATTATTATGGCTATCGTTGTTATGAATGCAATTTTTGGAGCCATACAGGAAAATAAGGCAGAAAAATCTATTGAAGCTTTGCAAAATATGACTAAACCAGAAGCCAAGGTTTTGAGAAGTGGTGAACAAATACTTTTGCCAGCAGAAAAGATAGTGCCGGGGGATATTGTGGTTTTAGAGGCAGGCGACATCGTTCCCGCTGATTGCAGATTAATAAAATCTGTGGCATTACAAATTAACGAAGCTTCGCTTACCGGTGAAAGTTTGCCTGTTGAAAAAAGTTCGGAAATAGTTTGTAAAGATGGCGTCCAGTTAGCTGAAAGAAAAAATATGGTTTACAGTGGCACTACCGTTGTGTGTGGACGCGCAGAAGCCGTTGTATGCGCTATTGGGAAAAGTAGTGAAATAGGAAAAATTGCGTCAGTTATAGCAAACACCGAAAAAGAGATGACTCCGTTGCAAAAGGGCATAAAGGAGCTCGGTCAAATTATCACCTATCTTATTTTAGGGATAGCATTAGTAACATTCATTTTGGAAATATGCGCGAAAACAAGCCCTCTTGATGCGTTTTTGACATCTGTGGCGATTGCTGTTGCGGCAATTCCTGAAAGCATGCCGGCAGTCATTACCATTATTATGAGTTTGGGTATATCTAGGTTGGCAAAGCGAAAAGCTATTATTAAGCATATGCATTCCGTTGAAACTCTGGGATGTTGTGATGTTATATGCACTGATAAAACGGGTACTATAACTCAAAACAAAATGAAGGTTAAAGCAGTTTATTGTGATGGAAAACTTAGTTATACGCGAAATTACCTAGGCGTCGATTTTGATTTGTTGCTTGCCGGCATGGCGCTTTGTAACGACACAAGAAAAAATAAGCATTCTTTCCACGGCGATCCTACAGAAATCGCACTTTCAGAATTTGTGAAAAAATATAATATAAACAAAGAAGATTTTGAAAAAATAAATAAAAGAATGGCCGAACTTCCCTTCGATTCGACAAGAAAATTGATGAGCACGGTCAACTCTTATAAAGGAGGGCAGATCGCTTTTGTTAAGGGAGCCGTTGATGTTTTAATAGCTAAATGTAATAAGATATTATTCAATGGAACAGAATGTGAGCTTGATTCATCGAAAGTTGGGCAGATTCTATCTGTAAATTCTCAAATGGCTTCAAAAGCATTGCGCGTTTTAGGATTTGCCATTAAGAAACTGACTGCAAATGAAAAATATGAAGAATGCGACTTAACTTTTGTCGGTATGGCCGGCATGATTGATCCTCCTCGCAAAGAAGTTAAAGAGGCTGTTGAAAAGTGTAAAAGGGCTGGAATGAAACCTGTTATGATAACAGGCGACCACAAAGAAACAGCTTTTGCAATCGCTAAAGAGATAGGAATGCTTCATAATAAAAATGAAATTATCACGGGGCAAGAACTTGACAAATTAAGTGACGAAAAATTGCTTTCTTGCATTGAGAAAATTCGTGTATTTGCGCGCGTAAGTCCAGAGCACAAAGTAAGAATTGTTTCAAGCTTTAAAAAACTTGGGCATGTTGTTGCTATGACAGGTGATGGAGTAAATGATGCCGCCAGCATGAAAAAAGCGGATATCGGTATTGGCATGGGTATAACAGGAACAGATGTAACAAAACAGGTCGCTGACTTAATGTTGACTGATGATAATTTTGCTACGATAATAATTGCTGTGGAAGAGGGCAGAAAAGTTTATAAAAACATACAAAAAACCGTAAAATTTTTGTTTTCGGCGAACATGGGAGAAATTTTAGCATTATTTTTTGCTACGATAATTTTCCCTCAATACACGTTTATGTTGCCTGTTCAAATTTTGTTTATAAATTTAATTACAGATTCGTTGCCTGCTATTGCGTTGGGTATGGAACCAGCAGAAACAGACTTAATGACGCAATCGCCACGTCCAAAGGATAAGGGGCTGTTTAGTGATGGTAATGGGCTAGTTGTTATAATTATGGGATTTGTGCAGACAATTTTGACTTTATCTTCTTTTGTTATAGGTTTATATTTATATAATGAGATGATAGCAACAAGTATGGCGTTTTACACTTTAAACATTGTCCAATTCTTTTATCTTGTTTCTATTCGCACAGAGAAAAGTATATTTAAATCAAATCCATTTAAAAACAAATTCATTATACTCGCAATTTTATTCGCCGGAGGATTGCTCGCATTGATAGCTATAACTCCTCTTCATAAAATATTAGGGTTGGCCACATTAAACGGTTTTGAATGGCTTTATATTTTTATTGTTTCGGTTGTGATGTTGTTTGCTAGTGAGCTATGTAAATTATGGTTAAGGGTAAAACAACGCAAACTAACGAAATCAAAATAAACTCGCTTGTTATTTTTAGTAATTTATGCTAGAATTAACTTATGCTTGAAAATTTATTTAAAAATATGCCTTTTTTTAAAACACTTGCTCAGACATCAAAACGTGATGGACAAATTTTTTCATATCTTTTAGTTTGTGAGGATATAGAATCTACAAAGATTGTAGCAAAACTTTTAGCGCAAATGACTTTGTGTGAAGATCTTTGTGGAGTTTGCGAAAATTGTAAAAAGATTTTGCATAATTCTCATCCTGATGTTAAAGTTTTTCCAGAAAAAGACAGATTGATGGTGGAAGACAGTAAAAAAATTGTTGAAGAGAGTTTTATAAAACCTATATTTGCTAATAAAAAGATTATCATAATAAACAACATTCAAGACTCAACAGAACAAGCACAAAACAAACTGTTAAAAACATTGGAAGAACCTGCTGAAAATGTAGTTTTTATCTTGACCTCGTCATCTTTAGAGAAGATTTTGCCAACTGTGAGATCACGCTGTTTTAAAGTAGCAATTCCTTCCATAGACAAAACCAAAATTTTGCCGTATCTATCGGGAGATGAAAGAAGTCAAAAACTAGCAATTGCGCTTGGGAATGGATATGTAACAAAAAGCATAGAGCTTTCAAAGGTTGACAATTTAAACGATATTTTTGATCTAACATGCACGCTTTTCCTTAACTTATTTTCAAGCAAAGAAGCCATTTTGTTTTCAAAAAGACTTTTAGACGAGAAAGACAGATTTGCTCTTATTTTAGAGATGTTTTGTTTGATTATTGAAGATGCTGTTATGTTTAAAGCGAACAAGCATGCGGTTTTAAGGTTGGATAGTGAAAGAAAAAAAATTGAAGAAATAGCAAATCTGCTTTCGATTAGATGTTTGTTGAGGTTGAGCGGACTTGCTCTTGAAGCATCAAAACAACTTTCTTATAATGTCAATATACAACTTATTATAGACAACCTTGTGATGAACATATTGGAGGTAAAATATTTATGCAAATAGAAGTCGTGGGTGTAAAATTTCGAAAGGGTGGCACAGTTTATTCATTTAGCCCTAACGGTAAAACTTATAAAAAGGGTGATAAAGTTATAGTTGAAACAGAAAAGGGACAAGATTTAGTCACTATTGTCGAAGAAGAAAAAAGTGTTGATGCATCAATGCTTTCGGATTCTTTAAAAAATGTTTTAAGACTTGCAACAAAAGACGAAATCAAAAGGGCAGATGAGCTTGATTTACAGGTGGTAAAACATTTACCAGAAATAAGTGATATGGCGAAACAATTGGGCCTTGAAATGAAAATTATTTCAGTGGAATCAAATTTTGAT
>CALVOH010000017.1 GCA_944350225.1 uncultured Clostridia bacterium
GATTTTGACATTGGGTCCCAAATGACTACAACGCCTAAAAAAAGCGCAAAGCATAAAAAATAACACAAAAACACAGTGATTAACTGCGATTTTGTAAAGCCTGTTTTTGAAAGTTTGTTTGAAATGGTTTTAAAAAAATGTTTCATAAAATCCACCTTTTATATTGGTTAGTTTATCATAATTTGTCAGATTTAGTCAAACGATTTTATTTTGTTCCACATATCTATAAAAGTTAAAAATAAATTAATACTAATATATTACTAACTAACAACAGAAAAAAATAATCTTAAACATAAATTTAAATCAAAATTTATTGTTAATTTTGTGATATTTAAAAAATATAACAAAAAATTATTTAAATTGGCTATTTACCTAATTTTTTAATCAAATTTCACATTTTTATTTATCAAGAAAATATAGGAGATTTTATAACTATTCTTTAATATATAATAAACAAACTTTGATACCAATAAAATCAAAATAAACTATTTTTTGTTAATAAGTAATGTTTTTTCATGATTTTTTCAGTTATTTTCAAATAAATGCAAATAATAATGACAAATTATTATTTGTAAGCTATTTTTTACCTTAGTCTAAAAGGACTTGTCCAGTTGTTTTTTATTGAAAATATATTATTGTTATATAGAACATAGATCATCAAAAATTTTACGACAGAAATTTTAAAACAATAACTTTGATAATAAAACGCTATATTTTTAATAATTTATTAAAATCAAATGTATTTTTTATTTAATTATAAAAAAAACATTTTAAAATATAAAATCAATTTTTTTTGTTTTTTTTAAATAATCTTATAAAAAAATTTTCTATTCGTTTGTCATACTTTGTTACCAGCCACATCAACACACCAACTGCAACCAATATAATTGCCCAAACAATTAAACCCCAACCGTGATAAGGTATTATTTCGCCACTACCCAAATAACTTGTTACAAAAATGCCAATCGGTCTTGTAATTAAATTTGTTAAAACAAAAAACGCCCAACTCATACTCGTAATTCCTGCAACAAGGCACAAAACATCATCTGGAAACATTGGCAATAACATCATGAAAAAAAACGTATACCTCGCTTTTGACAAAAAGTTTACCCATTTTTTACAACTTTCTTCGCCCACCATAAATGTAACCAACTTATTTCCAAATGTTTTACCCAAATAAAAAGCAAGTATACTGCCGAGCAATATCCCCGACAAACTTAACAGCCCACCTTGAAGTGGACCATAAATAATAGAACCTGCTATTGTCAAAATTGTGGATGGGATAGGTATAAATGTGACTTGTAAAAATTGCAAAAATACAAAGGTTATTCTCCCCCAAAATCCCAAATCTAAAATAAAATTTCGCATTTTGTCAACAGAATTTAATTTTTCCCAAAGCCCTGTCCACACTAAAATAAAATACATTGTTGCTAAAAAAACAATGATTGCTAAAATTACAACAGTGCTATGCAAAATTTTTTTCGAAGCATTAAATTTTTCATTCACAAAAATTATTATGAAACAATTACCTTGTTTTAAAACAAACTTTCTAAATAATCTAAAATTTCTTTTTTACCTTGTGACGTCAAACTGCTGTGAGGAAAAATTATTTGAGTATTTATATTCAATTCATTTGCAATACCATTTATAGCATTATGTTGAGCTCCCTTTGAAAGTTTATCTGCTTTGGTAGCAACAATAATAAAATTTCTTTTTGTTTCCAAAAGATAGTTTAACATGATTTTGTCAAGTTCATTTGGTTTGTGGCGAATATCCAGCAAGAACAATACTAATTTTAAATTGTTTGAATATAATAAATAGTCTTCGATAAGTTTTGCCCACATGTTTTGATTTTTCTTACCTGCTCTGTGATAACCATAACCTGGTAAATCCACAAAACGCGCTTGATTTTCGTTGATAGAAAAATAATTTATCATTTTTGTCGCGCCTGGAATTGACGAGGTTTTAGCCAATCCCTTTTTACCCGTCAAATTGTTTATAAGTGTTGATTTCCCAACATTGCTTCTTCCAACAAATGCAAACTCACAAACTTCATCATTTAAAAGTTTGTTTTTGTCGACAACGCTTGTTAGATATTTTGCAGATTTTATTATCATAAAAATATGATAACATTAAAAATATTTTTTCGCAAGTATTATAAAATAAAAAAATCGACAAAAAGTGCATATGTATTTGTTTTGATAAAACAAAACATTCAATTAAAATAGTATTGCTTTTTCAAAAATCAAGTATAAATAAAACAAAGGAGCAGATATGAAAAAATTCGTAATTGAATTAAAATGCAAAAAAAATATTAATTCGGATCTATCTTTTATTGGCATATCCTCTTCTCAAAAAGGCTACCAATATTTATGTGAAAGCATTTTTATCGCAGTAAAACACCCCCGACTTTTGAAGTCAATTAAGCTGTTTATATTGCCAAAAGTTGCAAAAATATTTGACGTAAAAGTAGAATCAATCGATCGTGCAATGCGCCATAGTTTAGAATCGGCTTATTTTAAAAATACTCTTAAAAA
Source organism: uncultured Clostridia bacterium (assembly GCA_944350225.1). Taxonomy (GTDB): domain Bacteria; phylum Bacillota; class Clostridia; order Christensenellales; family UBA1242; genus Caccovivens. Next base: position 2,538 of record CALVOH010000017.1, read on the forward strand.
CATAAACAAATTAATAGGCTTTGACTATTTGTCACCATACGAAAAACCTAGCTTAACGCATTTTATTTCACTGCTGGCAGAGCACAACATGATCGCTTATAATAAAATGACGAAAGAAAACAAAAACAACCTTTTAAAAAACAAACAAAAACTTTTTATTCCAGGATTAATTAAAAACCTTATAAATGCATAAACATCAAAAAAATCACAAAAATAAAAGCAATTGTTTTGCTTTTTTTTATTTTTTTTGTTAAAATTTCTTCAAAAGGAGAAAACTGATGAAAAAATTTTTTAGCGACTTTAAAAAATTCATTTCTCGAGGCAACATACTCGACTTGGCAGTCGGCGTTATAATAGGCACATCTTTTAGCGCAATAGTAACTGCTCTTGTCAACAGCATTTTGATGCCTCTTATCTGTTCAATTTTTGGAGCAGACACCGTCGAAGGTCTCGCATTCTACATAAACGGAACTGCAATTCAATATGGTGTTTTTCTACAAGCAATTATTGACTTTTTATTAATCGCACTCGTTTTGTTTATAATATTGAAAGTTGTTATGTCTGCAAAAGGTTTTACTACAAGAACCTTTAAATCTTTTCCAAATAGAGCAGAAAGAAAACAGCTTAAAGCAGAAGGTGTAAATTTAAAAAATAGAAAAGAAGTCCTCATCGCAACAAAAGAATTGAGAGAAAGAAACAAGCCAGCTCCAATTCCCCCAAAACCGACAAGCGAAGAACTTCTTTCACAAATTCTAGAAGAAATCAAAAAACAAAATGAAAACATTATTTCACACAAGACAACAAACAATGAAATAGTTAATGAAAATTTAAATACAAAAACATCTACAACAAACAAACATAAATAGAATGATTTTGCTCGAATTTTTTTGTTACCTTGTCGATGTAATATGTTAACTAAATAACTCTTTTATCTTTTCGTTTTGCTCTATTAATAATTTTTTTAATAGCGTAAATCGTTTCACAGTATAAGAATTTGCCACCATTCTACGCAAATTCTTTTTTTCACCGACGAGAACAACCATCTTTTTAGCACGCGTTACCGCTGTATAGATAAGATTTCTTGTCAAAATCATGCTAGTGCCTGCTATCACAGGTATGACAACAACATCAAATTCCGACCCTTGTGATTTGTGAATAGTGATCGCGTAAGCAAGGGATAACTCTCCAATGTCAGTTCTAGCATAAGTGCAAACTCTGCCATCTTCAAATTCTACTATTGTCTCCCCCGTTTGAAAATCAATGGATTGGATTTGACCTATATCGCCATTAAAAATGCCTTCTCCATTCTCGTATAAAAAGCCATTACGACGACTCCATTTTAAATTATAGTCGTTCGAGGTTTGCATCACCTTGTCGCCTTCTCTAAAAATGGTCGTGCCCAAAACCAATTCACTTTTATTTGTAGCCGATGGGTTCAATAAGTCCTGTAAAGTTCTGTTAAGATTATCAACACCACAAACGCCTGCCTTTAATGGCGCAAGCACTTGAATTTGTGAAGAATCTATGTTTAAAAAGTTAGGTATTCTTTTCGTGACCATTTCGACAATTGATGCGTGAATTTCGTTTAGATCCGATTTTTGTTCAAAAAAGAAATCTCTTGAATTGTTGTCAATAACCGGCATAACTCCATTATTTATAAGCTGTGCATTAGAGATGATAAGACTATCATCAGTTTGCCTATAAATTTTCGTCAGCATTGTTATGGGAAAGCAATCGCTCGCAAGAATATCTCCTAAAACATTGCCTGCCCCTACACTTGGAAGTTGATCTTTATCTCCAACCAAAATCAATCTAGCATCTCTTGGCAAAGCCTTCAATAGCGAACTCATGAGCATAACATCTACCATACTTACTTCATCAACAATAAAATTTTTGATGTCAAATGGGTTGTTTTCGTTATGAACAAATCTTCCTATTCTGTCAATATCCCCATTGACTTCCAAAGCGCGATGAATGGTTTTCGCTTCTTGACCGGTGCTGTCTGAAAGCCTTTTTGCAGCTCGACCAGTGGGAGCCAACAGCAAAACACTTTCTCTCCTATTAGCCAAAATGTCTATAATACATTTTACTATTGTTGTTTTACCTGTCCCTGGCCCACCTGTAATAACAGAAACGCCATTGTTTACAGCGCATTCTATTGCCCTTTTTTGATCAACATGGAACATAACATTATTCCTTTCTTCAAAGGACTTTATCTCATTAGAAACATCCGTTTGAACAACATTTGTAGAACTTGCAAGCAAGCACAACTTTTGTGCAACAGAATATTCATACCGATAATATTTTGTAAGCATGATAATTTCTAGATTGTCATGCCAAAAATGCATACATGTTTTATCAAACACCAATTCGTCTATGACCTCATCAAAAACCTCTCGCTTTTCTTCTTGAAATCCAAGCAGTTCCATCGTATTGGAAAACAAAAGAAATAATAAAAAAAAGGTGTTCCCATTTTTCTCTGTGGCTGTTGTCAAACAATGAACAATTCCCGCGCGAACGCGAAAAACGCTCTCCATCGCAATTCCCAAATTTTTTGCTATTTTATCAGCAGTCAAAAAGCCAATCCCATCAATATCTTCAACTAGACGATATGGGTTGTTGCGCACAATCTCTACCGTCTTTGACCCAAATACTTCAAAAATTTTAAGAGCCATGTTTACAGAAATATCATACCCCTGCAAAAACATAATTGCATTTTGTATTGACCTTAGTTCAAAAAACTTCGCAGAAATTTCATAAGCCTTATTCTTGCTTATGCCTCTTACTTCTGCCAATTTTTCAGGAGCCATTTCGATAACTGAAAATGTGTCTTCTTTAAATTTTTGAACAATATTTTTTGCTAAAACCGGTCCAACACCTTTTATAAGACCAGAAGACAAATATTTTTCTATTCCAACAAGAGTTTGTGGAAGTGTGATTTCATAACTAGTAAAAGCAAACTGATATCCAAATTTTTTATTATGAACAAATTCACCTTCCAAAATCAAATTTTCACCGATATTTGCTGATATCATTTTGCCAACAATAGTCACCGGCGTTTTGTTATAAGAAAGCAACGCAACGGTATATCCGTTCTCGTCATTTCTGAATACTATTTCTTCAATGGAACCTTGAATTTGCATACTTAAATTTTAACACTCCAAAAGGATAAAAACAAGTAAAAATACTTGCCATATTTAAAAAAATGTTTATAATAATAATTAGTTATGAAAATAGCACAAAAAATTTTAGAAATAGAAGCGTTATGTGAAAACCTTCTCAAAAAAAATACCGACGGCGGATTGCTGAAATTTAAGGTTTTGGCTTTTGCAAAAATCTATTCTAATCTTTCTGTCAGCATGATTATCGAAAAATTGGGAGTTAAAAAATCCAACTTTGCATTGCTTACGGCCGAATTGGAACGAGAGGGGTTGTTAAATATCGAACAAGCTGAAATCGATAGACGATGTAGAATTTTAAAATTGACAGAAAAAGGTGAAAATCAACTACAAACGTTTTATAACAAAATTGACGAACATTTTGACCCTATTGATATTGACACAGAGCGTTCAATCGACATATTAATTAATTATCTTAACAAAAGGATTTGAAAATATGATTAAATTATATAACTCTTTGACAAGGCAAAAAGAAGAATTGACCTTCGATGATAACACAGTAAAGATGTATTCGTGTGGCCCTACAGTTTACAGTTATCCACATATAGGCAATATGCGAGCATATCTATTTATGGACTCGCTTAGGCGCATCATTAAATACAACGGTTTAAACATAGATGGAGTGATGAATATCACAGATGTTGGGCACTTAACTAGCGATGAAGATGAAGGCGAAGACAAAATGATTGTAGCAAGCGAACGCGAAAACAAATCGCCTCAGGAAATTGCTCAATATTACACAGATATATTTATGGGAGAAATGAAAAAACTTAATATCGACCTTCCCGAGCATATCTGCCCAGCAACAAGCGTGATTCCTGAAATAATCGTTTTTGTAAAAACGTTGCTTGAAAAAGGAAACGCATATGAAACCTCAAAAGGCATATATTTCGACATCTCTACCTTTCCAGAATATGGAAAACTTGGTGGAACGGATCTAGAAGATAAACTTGCTGGTGCCAGAATAGAAGTTGACGATGAAAAGCGTCACCCTGCCGATTTTGCACTTTGGATTAAAGCTCCAAAAAATCATATAATGAAATGGGATAGTCCATGGGGCAAAGGATATCCTGGTTGGCACATCGAATGTAGCACAATAGGAATGAAATATCTTGGCGACAAAATTGACATACACACCGGTGGAGTAGAACATAGAACCGTTCATCATGAAAACGAAATTGCACAAGATGATTGCTATGCGGGGCATAAAGTGGTCAAAATTTGGATGCACCTTGAACATTTGCTTGTAAACTCAAAGAAGATGAGCAAATCACTTGGCAATGTTTATAAATTGTCAGATTTACAAAAGAAAGGTTTTTCTCCAGAAGACTATCGTTATTTCTTTTTTACAACTCACTACGCAAAACAACAAAACTTTACCTGGGAAGGACTAGAAGCCGCAAAAAACGCTTTGCGCTCTTTAAAAGCAATAGTCAACGAACATAAAGTTGCAGGTGAAACGACCAAAATTAAACCTCAAAAAGTTGAAGAAGCTTTTCTAGAGGCGATCAATGACGATGTCAATATGCCGAAGGCATTGGGCGTGATTTGGCAAGTTTTAAAGCTACCAAGAGACAAACGAATTTATGACCTAATAATGAAATTTAACTCTGTGTTAGGTTTTGATTTCCTTGGCGACATAATCCCGGCAGATATACAAAAACTGGCAAAAGAAAGATGGGAAGCAAAACAAGACAAAGACTTTCAAAAAGCAGATGCTTTACGTGAAGAAATCTTCAAAAAAGGTTTCTTGATTAAAGATTCAGCAAACGATTACGAAATTATAAGAAAATAAGCGGATATCTTTCCGCTTTTTTTGTTTAATTGTTGCATTTAAGTTTGTTTTATGTTAAAATTACATCGTTAAAGTTTCACCAAATAATTTTTATTTATGTTGAAAGCTTTGCAAACATCAAAACATTAAAAGTTTTGCGGCATATTGCAAGCACATTTTTAACAAGCGGTGCGTTAGCAACATTTGATTAAAAATGGGCGAAGCAACAGCGCAAAACACAAAGCCAAAGGCTTTTAAAGCTGAAAGCTTTGTTTTGAGCACAGCTCAAAACGTGTTTTGCGGCTATGGCGGAACTGGCAGACGCGCTGGATTTAGGTTCCAGTGGGAAACCGTGGAGGTTCAAATCCTCTTAGCCGCACCAAGAAAAGCAAATCAAAGTTTTTACGATGATTTGTTTTTTTATTTTTTAATATTTGATATCTTATAAACATGCACCTTCTTTGCCAATTTTGAATAAATGAATTTGATGGACAATTTTGAAAAAACTTTTAATTTTATAAAGAACAGTATTTGGGAAGATGACACAAGCGATGAAATGATATTTGAAATAGCTGAAGAAATTTTTCAAAATCTTAAAGTAAATTGTAGCAAGGGAAAAAGATTGTTTTGGATAACAGGCCAAAGCGGAACAGGAAAAACCTCACAGCTTTTAAAAGCAACACAAATTTATTGTGGAAATCATAATATAAAACCTTTGCATCTTGCAGTTAGAAATTTCGCCCATCTTCATCCTCTAGCATCAAAACTTGCAAACGACAAAGATTTTAGAGAAATAACAAACGGTTTTGCGTTGAAAGTGCTTTTTTATGTTTTAAAACGTGGCTTGGAGGCCGGACTTGACATTTTACTGGAAATCTGCTTTTTAGACAAATGTTTCGAAGATTTTGTTTTAAAAAACGCTCAAAAACTTAACTATAAAATAAGCTTGCAAATAATGGCAGTAAATTCCTTAATTTCAAAAGCATTGGTTTATAAGCGATCCAAACTGACTGGCCGAAAAACTAGAAACTCTTCTGAAAATTATTTTTATAAGTCCATGGCAAAAGGAATGAGATGCATTTCGAAAAAATATCGCATTCCTTGTACAGTATGGTCAATTAATAGATTATCACCCGTTTTTGTTGGTCAATCAAATCATGCATATAATATTTTTAAAAATGAAAGAAAAAAGAAAAAAGTCATTAGCTTTGATGAAAACAAATTGTTAACAGCTAAAATCAATATTTTGGAAGCTGTATATCAGGATGATTTTTCTTGATGTATTCTATATATTGACTTTCTACATATTCCCACATTGAAACCAATTCATTTAATGAATTTGCGTCAATTTTCACTTGAAAGAATTTTTCATATCCATCAATAAACATATCTTTATTTTTTTTAGTCAATCTTTCAACCAATCTCGCTAAATCATTTAATGGAGTTGACGAGCAAGCAAAAGCAAAATCTAAAACGCCCACTACATTTCCATCTTTTATTAGAATGTTTCCCGGATTTAGATCTCCGTGTGAAAATACTTTTTCTTTTTTTTCTAATTCATTTAGATGATCATGTTTTGACAAATCATAATCGTTGTTAGAAACACGGGACAGATCTTTTAAAAATTGACTTGCTAATGGAAGTTTTATTGGCAAAAACACTTTTTGTAATTGGCTCATAAACAAACAGATTTGATTGATTACGATCTGCATCTGTTTGTTGCTAAGTTTACAATGTGTTAAAGGTGTGCCATAAATAAATTCGTGCATAGAAAACGGCTTGTGCTTATAATGCAAAATTTTTAATTTGGGTATTTTTACGTTTAAGCTCTCCTGTTGCAGTAAAGCGCATACAGTAGCCTCCTTATACAAGACTTTACTAAAAAAACTGTTGCGCGGAAAGCGGAAAATCCACCATTTTCTTTTGATTTTTGCTTTAAAAACAAAATTGGTCCAACCAGTAGAAATCTGCTTGATATTTTTTACATCTGGATAAAATTGTTTGATAATAAACTCAAAATCGTCATTTACAGTAAAATATTTAATCATGAATAATATGTATGCTTATTTTTATTCTACCGTCACTGATTTTGCCAAATTTCTAGGCTTGTCGGGATCTATCCCCTTCATTATGCTAACGTTGTATGCTAGCAATTGTAACGCAACGGTTTCAAATACACAAGTCAAATCCTCGGTTGATTTTGGCAAAACAAAACAACCGTCAAACCTATTTAAGTCTATTTCTTTTGGAATTTGAGAAGCAAAAAGATAGAGTTTTGCTCCACGAGATTTTGCTTCAAGGGCATTATTCAAAGTTTTTTGCATTAATCTTTTATTTGAAGCTAAAACAATAATTGGTGTATCTTTTTGAATTAAAGCCAAAACTCCGTGTTTTAATTCGCCAGCAGGAAAAACATTGCAATAGGTCCATGTTTCAACTCTCCTGCCGGATAACCTGTTGCATTTATGTAACTAATTTCTTTTAGTTTTAACGCCCCTTCTAACGCTGTAATATAATCATAATTCCTTCCGATGAAAAACACATTTTGATGATTTTTGATATCCTCCGCCAGTTTTGAAATGTCGATAGAAAAACTTTTCAATTTGTTTGACACGTTTAAAACTTGCTTGATGCCTTTATTTAATTGAGATTTAATTGCCATAACTAACAAGTATAAAGATATTATTTGGCAAGAGTATGCTTTTGTTGATGCAACTGCGATTTCCTCACCAGCACATATTGGCAAAACGTTTGGAGATAATGTGGCCAGAGTTGAATAATTAACGTTTGTTATGGCGATAATTTTATTTGTTTTTTTTAATGCTTTTTTTAAAGCTGAAATAGTGTCTGCCGTTTCTCCACTTTGGCTAACAAAAATACAAAGTGTTGAACAGTCTAATATTTCTTTATTATAAAGAAACTCACTAGCCGTAACTGCTTCAGCATCTGTGTTTAAATGTTTTTTAAAATATTGGGCGCCAATAAGACAAGAGTGAAATGCCGAACCACAACCAACTAATTTGACTTTACCAATCCACCATTTTTTAAAAAAATTCCAATTTATTTTTTGATAGTGTTTACACAAATCTTGTATCATTTTAGGTGTTTCATAGATCTCTTTTAGCATAAAATGCTTAAAATTTTCTTTTGAACTAAATGATTGCGGTTCAAAATAACCATACTCTTTTTTAGAAAACTTTTGACCTTTATTGTTATAAAAATCAACACCGTCAAGAGTGATTACCGCAAACTCACCATCTTCTAGTCTAAAATATTTACCTTTTTCAAAACACACAGGATCACTTGCAACTATCGTATTTTGTTGTTTCACTTGCAGATAAAGAGGACTTTTATTTTTAGCTACAAACATACTTTCAGTATTTTTCTCCATAACACAAAGAGCATAACTCCCCTGCAACTTTTTGCAAACATCAATAAACCTTTTTAAAGGGCTTTTAAATTTAGACCTTTCTAAAAGCATAGCGACTATTTCTGTATCAGTTTCAGTTTGAAATTTAACATCTGGTTCTATTAAATCTTTTTTAAGTGCAGTATAATTTTCTATTATCCCATTATGAACGACTGCCCAACAACCATTTCCACTTAAAATAGGATGAGCGTTAATCTTGTCAACTTTGCCATGAGTCGCCCACCTTGTATGCCCAATAGCTATATTACCAAACAAATTAGGACTGTTTTTTTTGAGATTGTCAATAGAACCTATCTCTTTGAAAATTTTAAATTCCTCATCTTTTTTAATACAAATTCCGGCAGAATCATATCCCCTATACTGCAATCTTTCAAGCCTGTTTAACACATCGTCAGAATTAATATCTTTCCCGACAATACCAACAATCCCGCACATAAAATCTCCTTACAAAAAAATTTTATGAACGTCAGTTACTTTTCGTGAGAATAAGTATAATTTTTATTTAGATAATTTTGGTTGGAAAAATTATTTAAATAGCTTATAATAAAAACAAGGAGAAAAACATGCGATCTGTAAAAATAAATTGCATAAATGATTTGATAGAAGTTCACACAGCCTTTAATTTTTTTAAATCAAATTTTTTAAGAACTTCGCAAACAGAAGTATTAGCTTTTTTGCCATTTTCTGATATATATCAAACAATGATCGACAACATAAGAGAAAACAGCAAACTGCAACTTTTAGCGATTATGGACGATCAACCTGTGGGATGTGTGATATGTCAACCTATACCAAATGAAAAAGGCTTTCTTTCAATGCCAATTCTAGCCGTTAAGCATGAATTTCGTGGCGCTGGAATTGCAACCAAACTTTTAAAAGAAATCGAAAATTATGCGCGCAAAAAAAATTATTTTAGAATTGTTACAAATGCGACAGAGACTTCACTAAGTTTTTTTAAAAAACATGATTTTCAGCCTTACTTGTATTTGACTTTAAACAATAAATATGATGCTGACGATTTTAAAAACGATATGCCTGACAAATATATTCTTGTTAGTGAAAGCACAAATGTCGACACCAAACTAAAATACATGATGCCAGAAAATATCGATGAAAAAGAACTTGACAACATTAAAAAGAAATATAAGAAATCAGTTTTTGAAATATATTATGAAAAAAGAATTTAACCTTTGCACCTGCAAAGGTTTTTTTTAGAATAAAAGCATTTTTTTTACTCAATATAATTGCATAGGAGAATAACTATGCAAATTAAACAAGAAATAACAAAGATTGATGAGTTTAACATACAACAAAAATCAAAAGGACATTGGTTTGAATTTATTTTAGCAAATATGCTTGCAATAGTCTTTACCTGTTTAGGATTATTCATTCCCGTACTAAGTTTGGCATTAGGATTTATAATCATGTCATATATGCAAATCGGATTGTATAGATTTGTCCTAAAAACTTATAGAGGTGAAAACGTGGATTATGATTCTTTGTTTTCACCGTTTAATCAATTGTTAAAAATCCTTTGTATAAAAATAATAGCAATATCAGGGATTATAATTTGGGGGTTACTTTTAATCGTGCCTGGAATAATTTATGGTCTTAATTGTGCTTTTTGTGGATTGGTTTATATTGACAACCCAAATCTTTCTATAAAAGAAATTTTTGCAAAATCAAAAGCACAAGTTCAAGGACATAGAATTATGATTTTGTTAGTAGCATTGATAGGTTTAGTAATGCTATGCGCAGCATCATCTGTTGGCGTTGGAATAAACTTTTTGTTCGGATTAATGTTTAAAGTTCCCCAATTTTTAACTGCTATTTTAATTATACTTCCAATAATCATAACTTTTATTATAGCAGTAGCACCCCTATTTCAGGTATATTTAGTAGGAGCATATAACAACTCCACCGCTTCTTTACAAAAAAAACCTAAAAACGTTTCAAAATCAAAAAAAAGTGTGGTATAATCTTCGTATGTAAAGGAGATTTGATTTGGAACAAGAAAATTTTATTAAAAAAAATGATGCCTTTAAAGGCTTCACTGATTTAAGAAAGATAATGAATGATTGTATAGAAAATTCTCATTTATATAAAAAATCATTTTTAGATATGTTTGCCGAAGTTGGCTCACTCGCTATGGAAGGCAATGCAATCGCGCAGGATGTTATGAGTTATTATTATAAAAACGGTGTAAAAGATTTGTTGCCAGAAAACTATGATCTTTACATGCAATGGGCAATACTTGCTGCAGCAAATGGAAATGAGTTTACTATAGAAAAATTGCAATTTTTTCTTAATTACGCTTTTCAAGAAATCGTTGACAACAACAAACTTCAACAAATAATAGACAAAAATGAAATAGACCAGCAAAATTATGTTTTTGTTCTAGGCAATTTGCTATGCGAAGGTATTGTTGACGAATTGCAAATAACTGCAAAAAAACTTGTTGATACTCCTAATAAGGAGGTAAAATACACCCCTGAAAAACTTAGGAGTTACAAAAGAGCCCTTGATAGAGCTATGCCAAAAATTTTAGAATATTTGCTTGTTTAAATCATATTTGCGCACTCATAATGTCGCCAACATCATATAAATCAGCAGACAATCTCATTCTTTGAAAAATTAAGCCGACTAGAAATTCAAACTCGTCGCTTTTTTGTGCAAGCAAAAACATTTTTATGAGTAGTCGATTTTCCAAGCTTACCGAATTTAAAAAACACTTTGTTCTATTCCACCGAATTTGAAAACCTCTGTTTTGTCTATAATTAAATTTTTCTCTCAATAACGACAACTGTTCCTCATTTAGTGCATAAAATCTATCTGCACCCATAAATCTTCCTAGCAAACGATAGGAGGACCTTAATTTAAACATCAAATCAAACACTTCGTCTATAAGCACCTCTGTGCCCTCAGTGTCAAGTCTGACAAAAATAAACCCCTTTTCTTTCAAAGAATTTGAATACGCTTTTGCCAGCACTTCATACTCATCTGGCTTTAAGCATGCAAAATCATCATAATTCATAAAACTCACACCTCGACATTTTGTATGAAAATTATGACAATAGTGTTACATAAAACAAAAAAGTGCTTTAAATAAGCACTTTAAGTTAATGTGTTAATAATTTTTTTTATTAAAAACATATCTTTAAGTATGGTTTTAAACAATTATCAATATCTTACCACATTTTACCGCCAGAAATTATACTATTTCGTTTGTTAATATCATAAAAAACATAGTTTTCATTTAATGAACTCCCAATAGACTGTGCAGGTGGCGCTGGGTACTTTGTCATGAACGGTGCTTTAAAACTAGGCAAAGGTTTTACTTTTATTGGGTTTTTTCTAAATAATTTGACAATTCCTGTTCCAAAAGGCAACAATGACAATTCATACGGGTCAATAAGTGGACGTGTTACTCTTTGATTTGATTTTGAAACAGACTTTCCGCCTTCTTTACCCTTGTTTTCAGTTGTTGACTCCTCTGAAACTGTCAACTGCACTTCGCCACAACTTTTTGAAAAGGCTTCCCTAGTTGCAGGATCTTCGGTGCCCAAATATATTTGAATGTTAAAGTTGCTTTTGAGCGTTTCGGCTACTTCCCTTCCATACTTGGTATCCAACTGAGTGAAAGATTGCAAAACTATCTCAAAAATAATATTTCTTGATCTCGCAACAGTGACCATAGTGGCAAAATCAGGGATAACAGGCAAATTACCAAACTCATCCAAAAGCATATAAACGTGCCTGGTCAGTTTTCTATTTGGCTTGCTGTTTGCTATGTCAACTAGTGCCCTGTAAAGTTGCCCAATGCATATCGTAGCAAGTGGATGCCTTTCTTTTTTGTGATCTGGTATCTTTATAAAAAATGCAGTAGGCTTGTCTATAAACTCTTGAAATTTTATATCGCACGCCGATGTGGCATAACATATACCCATATCGCTCATCAAACTGTTAATTTTACCTGATAAAACTGACATATACGATTTTGTAGTTGTAGGCGCTGAATTCACAACCGGCAAAGTCATCGTTCCAACATCGGAGGTTTTTGCTCTACCGGTGCAATATCTTTTTAATGGATTGAAAGGATCGTTGACATCATTTGGATCTTTGTTGTTGGCGATCTTATACAAGTTGTAAAAATTAAATTGATCTTTTCTAAGTTTATTGCTCCCCAACCTTGAATCAACACTGTCCTCTAACATAGCGAGCATAATCCCATACAAAAAATCTTGTGCCCCTTGCTCCCAAATAGTGTCGTTCGTCCCAGTTGAAACGGGACAAATGGCCGAACAAATACCTTTTAATTCAAAAAGAGCATCGTTTATTAATTGTTGCTTCTTAGTGTCGATTTGATTATTCAAAGTTTGTTCATCCGGAAACGCATACCCGTCAAACTCATACCAAACATCACCATATTGAACATTCGGCAAAGCGGTTTTGCCAGCCTGCATAGGCGTGCAATTCCTATAAACTTTGGCTTGAGACTGCAAATTCATGGCCTTGTTATAAGTGTCAAACGGTTTTTCCATAGGGTTCCAGCGAGAAGAAACATATGGATTATCTAAATCATACACTTGAACATCATATCCTTCTTTTTGCAAAGCTATGGCATTGTTCTCATATAACTCACCTTTTGGATCGGCAATAACAAGTGATGGCTTTTCAGCAGTTCGCGACAGAATTCTTATCGTAGGTTCAAGCACAAAATATGTTTTACCTGTTCCTGTGGTCCCCACAATCAAAGCATGTGTGCCATCAAGCATGCTTGTTTCATATTTCGATCCTACCATTTCACTTCTAAAAACCATACCTGTGTTTTTTAAAGCTGGCAAAGCACTCCAATTTGAATTGATTATAAATTTATCCTGCAATATTTGTTCTCTGGTCATAAAGCCTGCATCGAAGTGAAGCTCATATTCCTGCCCTCCGGCAGTCTTCCCTTTTTTTGCCCCACCGCTGTCCTTTTTAGCCGGTTTTGCCAAGGCATAAACAATTCCGCCCAAAGCACCTGCACCTAAACAAATTAACGTTACTTTGTCAGAAAGCAATGCAGTAGAAAATTCAAACGAATTCAATAAAAAGCCCAGCAAAAGACCAATAGCATAGCCTAATACTGCAAAAAGCAAAGTTAATATCAGAAATCTTTGAATTGTTTTTTTCATTCTATCCCCCATATTTATCTTATTTTAACACAAAAAAAATCTTAATAAAAACAATTCTGTATATTTTTTTAAAAATATGACATAAGCATTCTATAATAATATAAAAAACAAAGTTTCAAATGATTAACCTCAAATTCCCTTTTATGACGATTATTTGCTTGAATTATTTTACATTTTGTTTTATAATACTTCTTGTCATCAAAATTACATCAACTCTAAAAATTAAAAGGATAATTTGTTTTAAAGAGATTTAAACAAACATTACCCCTAATGCTCTCGTGGTGTAATGGACAGCACAATGGTCTTCGGAACCTGCTCGACTACTTGTGCTTACAACTTGATTTGCTGTCGCAAATCGGCGACCCCAAGCACAAAGTCTGCGCTACCCCAAAAAAACCTCTTTTTTCGGGAACCCCACTAATGGTTCCTCACTTCTAAAAAACAATTTCATTAATAATTCAATTTCCTATATGCTTTCGTGGTGTAATGGACAGCACAATGGTCTTCGGAACTTGCTCGACTACTTGTGCTTACAACTTGATTTGCTGTCGCAAATCGGCGAACTCAAGCACAAAGTCTGCGCTACCCCAAAAAAACCTCTTTTTTCGGGGACCCCACTAATGGTTCCTCACTCCTAAAAAACAATTTCATTAATAATTCAATTTCCTATATGCTCTCGTGGTGTATTGGACAGCACAATGGTCTTCGGAACGACGAGTTTGGGGTTCGATAATCCCCATAAAAAAATTATCATTTTGCTCCACTAGCTCAACTGTATAGAGCATTGGTCTTCGGAACCAAGGGTTGGGGGTTAGAATCCCTCGTGGAGCACCATAAAACCCTTTATTTTAGGGA
>CALVOH010000018.1 GCA_944350225.1 uncultured Clostridia bacterium
TATAAAATTTTGTCTGACTTAGGGTTCAAAGCTTTTTTAACTTGTAATGAGGGAATTAATTATCTTTCCAAAGGAGATATAAGCAAATTAAAAACATTAAAAAGGTTTAATCGCTCCGGATATTATTCAAGCAGTGAATTTTTTAATCATATAGGTTTAAAATAATTGTTATTTATAAAATATTTTAGTTGTATAAAAATAAAAAAAGATTTTTGTTTAAAAATATTACAAAAAAATCTTAAAATTTGATTAAATATTAAAATTTAAAAAGTTAAATTTAAAATGAAAAAATATTAAAAAGTTTTTTTCATTTTTTAATTGTGTGTTATAATATAATTAATTGTGGTGGAGGATGACTAATGAGAAAGAAAAGAATTTTTATGGCTTGCGGAATGAAAATACCAAATGATCCAGAACTTGTTGAGAATCTAAGAAAACTCGCAAAACACGTAGCTCAAACAGGCTGGACTATCGCACAAGGGGGATCATCTACCGGTATTATGGGATTTATGGTTGAAGAATTCTCAAAATATTCGAAAGATGTTTTTATGATACTGCCGAAAAAGTTTAGAAAAGACATTCCAAGTTTAAATTTTAAAGATTTGACTGTCGTGGAAGATGAAGCTGGGAGATTGGTTGGTATAGTTAAATATTGCGACACGGTTGTTATATTGCCTGGTGGATCTGGAACCATCGAAGAGTTTATGTACGTAATAGAAACTAGAAAATATTTTGAACATGACCGTGATATTTTTGTTTATAATTATAAAGGCTATTTTAATGATCTGTTTAAACAACTTAAAAAATGTGTAAGATTGGGTTTTTTAGATAAAGGTGCATTAAAATTTGAAGTGGCTGAAACAATAGAAGATCTTTGTAAATTTATAGACAAAGCAAATGGATTGGTTAAAGGAAAAACTATTAAAAAAAGTATAATAAAAAATAATCAAAAAGATTAAAAAATATTAAATTTATAAAAATTTTAATATAAAAACTGATTTTTTTGCAAAAAAACTAAAAAAATCCATGTAAAAAATAATAATTATTTTTTTTAAAAAGCCCACAAAATAAATATTTTAAAAAAAAACAGTGTTGCTGTTTTTTTATTTTATTTTGTTTTATTCGTGGTTTGATTTCTTGCTATATTTGTTTTTATATATATTATTTTAATTATCAGCAATATAATTTCAAATATTTGTCCTATAATTTATTCCTATCGCATTTTTAATTTTAAATAAAGTAGAGTTTGCTTTTTTGTTAGCTTTATCAGATCCTTCAAACAATATTTTATATATTTTTTCAGGATTTTTTGCAAGTAATTCACGTTTTTCGCGAATAGGTTTTAAAATTTCTTGTAAAACGCTGTTTAAAAACAATTTTATTTTTACGTCACCAAGCCCCCCACGTTTGTAATGTGCTTTTAATTCGTCAAGATTATTGTATTCTGGTAAAAATTTTCTAAAAGAGTCTTCTTTTACAAATGCGTCCAAATATTCAAATACAACGTTGCCTTCAATTTTTCCGGGATCATTTATTTTGATGTGGTTTGGATCTGTATACATATTCATAATTTTTTGTTTTACAATTGCTTCCGGATCGCTTAAATATATGCAATTTCCTAGTGATTTGCTCATTTTTCCTTTTCCGTCTATGCCCACAAGCCTTGATTGTGCTTTTGATTTAGGCACAATTGCCTCTGGCATAACCAAAGTTTCTCCGTAGATAGAATTAAAGGAGCGAACGATCTCACGAGCTTGTTCGATCATAGGTTTTTGATCTTCTCCAACCGGCACAATATTTGCTTCAAATGCAGTGATGTCAGCTGTTTGGCTTATAGGATAAGTTAAAAATCCAACTGGAACGCTTTCTTCAAATCCTCGAAGCTTAATCTCCTCTTTTACAGTAGGATTTCGTTTCAAACGTGAAAGTGTAACCAAATTCATATAATAAAAGGATATTTCGCTCAACGCTGGTATTTCAGACTGTATAAAAATGCACACTTTTTGTGGATCTAAACCACAGGAAAGGTAATCAAGTGCTACTTCCAATATGTTTTCTCTTACTTTTTGAACATTGCCAGCGTTGTCTGTTAAGGCTTGCGCATCTGCAATCATAATGTAAAATTCGTCATATTTGCCTGAGTTTTGCAATTCTATTCTGGATTTAATTGACCCAATATAATGCCCAAGGTGTAATTTTCCGGTCGGCCTATCGCCCGTTAATATTATTTTTTTCATATTATCCTCACGACTAAAAATTATCAAAAAAATATAAAAATGTCAAATAATTTATTAAAAAAACGCAAAAAAAATAAAAAAAATATTAAATTTTAAAAAAAATTAACATAATTTTTAAAAAACAATTTTTTATGTTGAAAATACAATGCATACAAATTTTGACAACTTTTATTTATTTTATTGTTAAAAAAAATTTTTGAAGAAAAACGTCGAATTATTTGGTTATTTTTTTCACGTTGTGCTATACTTAACTTATAAAAGTTAATTTCGCAACTTTGAATTTTGCGATGAAGGAGAAGATATGTCAAGCACAAGAAAGATGAGCAGTTTCATTTTAGCGATTGTATTCGGGTTTTTAACATTCGGGCTGGGGTTTGCTTTCCCAGCGTTTATGGAAAAGAGTATTGGCAAAGTTGAACGTGTTGCGGCTGTTGATTATTCTGCGAACCTTACAGATTCAGGTATGAGGCAAGATGCGAATGGTTTTTATAAAATAGAATCAGTGGAAAATTTAAACGGTGTCGCTTATGCTATTGCACAAGGTAAAACGGATTGGGCTTCTGGAAACTATGTGCTTGCAAATGACTTGAATTTAGGTAATGCAATTTGGACGCCTATTGGTACGGCTAGCAATCCTTTTGTTGGTAAATTTAATGGTAATGGGCATACAATCCAAGGCATTATTTCGATAGAAAGTTCTTCAATGGATCAGTATGTTGGTTTGTTTGGATATGTAGGAGGTGATGTCGCTGGTGCTGCTATTTATGATTTGGTATTAGGAAACTATTCTTTCACACCTTCATATAGCAATGACTATACTACTGCAGGACGTTTGGCAGGCTACGTAAAAAATACTGTTTTAGCCGATATTTACGATTGGCAATATTTACAAATTCCTACAAGCCTTAATTATCAAACGATAGGCACATTAGATTCAGGTGTGACAATTTATGGAGGTAATTCGTTTGTTCTTGCAACAGCATCGACAGATTCGACAGGTGGTTGGAGTTACGAATTAAAAACTCCGAGCAACTATCAACAAACGGGGCACGGTTTTCAATTTGGATATGGAGCGATGCCAGAACAACCTACAATAGCAGGATCAAGCATCTACATAGTTGATGATGAGATTGGATACTTTTACAAAAAAGATGACACCTCAAAAACGGAGTTAGGTGGGGTTAGAATTTTAAAGGACTTGGGAGGAGTAATCTTAAACGCAGAAGATAATGGAATTATTTCTGATAAATATGTGCAAGAACTTCCAACTATTTTAGGTGAAGGAGAAACGAGTTCTGTAATCTTGGCACCTGTTGGCACAGGAAAAAAACCAGCAGGATACGTGGAAGATGTGAATGCAACGACTACGCCAATAAAAACAATTTCTGGCTATAACGGAGACGGACCTTTATATGTAAAGTGGAAAGATTTGTCTTACAATGTAAGTATATCATATGATAGCACCACAGTTTCAGTTGGGACATTTGGTTTCAACACCGCAATGGGATCGTTGAGTCAACTTTCTGGCGATAATTTCTTAAAAACGATAGAAGCAAAAAGAGAAGGATTTTCTCTTTCTGGGTTAAAATATAACAACGACCAAATCTATTCAGCAACCTTTAGCTGGACAGAAGCAGGTGATAGAACAGTTGAAAATGAGAATTTCTATGACAATAATACTTTGACAAGATGGGACGGAGAAGGAACTGTTAATATAACATTACAAGCAGAATGGGTTTCAGCTCCTGTAAATTTTAACATTTCGTTTTCATCACAAAACGATCCTGGCGCAGATTTAAGTGGACTTGGAATTGCAACAGCCACATACCAAAATTCAAGTGTGGAAGAAAACTATGATGTGGAATACGACAAAAATCAAAGTGATAATAATAAATATGATGTTAGAGCTTTGTCAGGAGAGGTTCTGTTGTTTGAAATTACTGTTCCAGAAGGTTACAATATTTCTGGTATAGCAGGAGGAAGCACAGCTTCGTATAATGCTGAGTCAGGCGTGCTTACAGTAAACGGTGCAGTAGTAAATGAAAATATAATTTTAAATGTTGAAAGAATCGTGTATGACATAACAATCGATGCTGAAAACTTTTCAACTATTACCACAAGTGGTGGAAGTATTGAAGATAACAATGATGAATCATGGACTCTTCATGTTAAAGTAAATTCAGAATATACTTTGACTGCTAACATAAATGAAGGATATGGATTCGCTAATATTTCAAGTTCTGGTAGCGGATTTACTGTATCGACCCAAGCAAAAGATGGAGCAACGGGAAGTATTCAAGTAAATGTTAAAATAACCGGTCCTATTAGCGCAGGATCTACAATCACACTATCTGTTAAAGCATTAACATTTGAAGCGAATCTTGTGAATCATAAAGATGAATATTCTACACAGGCTCAAAGCACAGGAGCAGTTACACTTATAAATGGTGAAGAGCAACATACCTGGGCTGGTAATGGAAGTTGGAGCAATATGAACGCGCCAGGAGAAGATGGGATCCAAATTAAAGTAACTAACACTCCTTATTACAAAATTGACTTATACAAAGAGGGGTCGGTTAGTGGGTTGAAAATTACAACTGACGCAGAGGGCTTAAATGATGTTAGCGATCTTGCTATAACGTGTGATAGTGCGAGCATTGCTTCAAACGAATCAACGGTTTTTGTAATTGAAGGTATTAATCCAGGTGAGACATATTATTTCCATGTTTATTGGGCAAAACAAGAATATACTGCTACCGCTGGTTCTGGCTCTACCAGTTCAGTCGGTGGGAATGATTTCAACATAAATATTCCAGGTGCAGATGGCAACAATGTGAGTGATAGCGATAAAGGAAGCATTGTTACTAATCTTGTAAAAGTAAATAACGTGAGTGCAAGCAGTTACAATCCACTTGACACATTGACTTTCACCTACAATGTGGTTTCTCAATATTATGAATTTGCTGGTTGGTATTACAAAAACGGAGATGCTTATGTTTTAGTAAGTGAAGGTGGAAATATTTTTGGAAATTCAGTGACAATTTCGGGCGAAACGATTTCCTTTACTGCTCCTGCTCAAAATGTTGAAGTGTGCGTCGCCGTCACAGGTGAAACGGCAACAGTCTCTTTGCCAACTGATGCGACATATTATTACGAATATAACGGTGGAATTGTGAACGCAACAAAAGCGCTTTCTACAACAAATCCAAGCGATTCAATAACATTTAAGTATGGCGATCCAGACTTAGGATCATTTACTGTTGTTATGAATAATGGATATAATTTATCAAGGGTCATAATTGGTTCATCTTCTGCAAGTCTTACTGACTTAAATGCCGACGATTTTTATGATTTTGGAACGGATTTAAATTATAATGGTTATCAAACTATTCAGAGTAATAGCGAGTTATTAAAAAACATTTTCATTGATGGCGAGGCAAAAATATACGTTCTTGCTACGCCTAAAACTGCAACTTTAAACTTCGGTGCTGGCGAAGGAACGGGTAGCGCAGAGCCTATAACTTACCATTTTGGTATCCCTGTTGACATAACTAATGCTGTTAATGCTTTTTCTAAAAAAGGTTACACTCCAAATGGTTGGGTAATTGAAAGTTCAGTTTTAGGCAACTATCGAACCTTGACAGATCCAACTGATGAGACCTCGAGCCTTTATTATAAAACGGCTGACGGGAGATACATGTTGAATTTGTCGGCAGGGTTGATTACTGACATAGCCACAGCACAAAGTTTTAAACTCATTAGAACGTATGAAGTTGACACCTATGAACTTGTTCTAAATGCTGGCGAAGGTGAGTTTGAAGGCGGTTCAAAAACTACTGAGATTGCAAATATTACATTTGGTCAAGCTATTAATCAAACCGTGCCAACTCCAACTCAAACAGGTTACGAGTTCAGTGGTTGGCAAATAGATGGTGAAACTATAACTATAACAAGTGAAACTGTTTGGAAATGGACAAGTGAAAACGCCGACAAGTCGGTTGAAGCAACTGCGGTTTGGACTGCAAAGCAATATCAAATTGTTATAAATGAAAACGGCGGTATTGTTGATGGCTCGTCATTTGAAAACCTTAGCATCAGCTATGATCAATCATTTGCATCGTTATTAGAAAATGGGTTCTTTGACAGCCTTACAGCAAATGTAACGCGTGGTGGTTTTGAAATTAATTCGTTGGTATATTTAAACGCCGAAAACACTCAAATTATCAAAACAATAGATCTTAATTCAGATGTTGTGTTTAATGCGGAAGCAGGTTTTTCAGGCTTTGATTTTGACAACAGCACTTCGATTACACTGTATGTTAAATGGGTTTTTGCAGATGACGCTATTACAGCGACATTTAATTCAAATGATACTTCAATTACCTACAATGCTTCGTTGCAAGAGATAACAAATATTATTACAATTTCCGAAAACAAAACAGGTGTTAATCCTATTACTGAATGGAAATATAGCAAAACAGGTTCGAGTGGTTGGAGTGCCCTGCCAGAAGGAGTGGAGGGACTTGCTACAAGTCTAAAAGCTAAAAACGTTGCCGACACAGGATATTATCGTGCAAGTTTGATATTAACCGACAACGTTGGACCAACTGTTTTAAGAGATAGCACAACAATAGATTTTGCGGCAGACGGGGTAGTTCCAAACAAACATATCGTCGTTTCGCCGGCTCAATTATTAAGTTTTGACAATATAACGGCAGGACTGTTTTCCGGCGATGGTGAAAAACAGTTATATGAGGTTGTCAAATATTTATACAACATTCCAGCAATACAAAACATGGTCAAAGAAGCTGAGTCTGACGAATCCTTGATTGCAAGTTTTGATTCGGGCGTGTTAGACAGTTATGAAACATTTAAAACATGGCTTTTGAGTGGAGAGTATGATAAACAAGCTTATGTTGCAAAAATATTCTTGTCACAATTGGTTTTGAATGCTAAATTAAGAAACGAGTATTTGTTACAATTTGCAAACAATAATTCGTCATATAGCCAAGAGGAAATTCAATTTATTGATAGTCGATTAAATTCTTTGGCTGACGAGTGGGGAAAAACATATTTATCAAGTTCAACCGAAAATCAAAGCTTACTAGAAAAGTATGTTAAAGCTATATTTGTACTAGGCGGCAGTTCGTTTAATTACACTACTGACTTTAATGCGACCGGCAATTATTGGTATGACAACCTTTCAATCGTAAGCACATTTAATTCACAAGCAAGCATATCTGACAGATTTACAATTCTTCCAATAAGTGGTTTGACAGGCGATGACAATATAGTTTCAGATGCTAGTTTAATCAAAGAAAACACAAACGCAGGCAGACATGAAATAGTTTTGAAAATTGAGCCAAAAGCTGAATTTGATTATTCTAATTTTGATGGAATA
Organism: uncultured Clostridia bacterium; assembly: GCA_944350225.1. GTDB lineage: Bacteria > Bacillota > Clostridia > Christensenellales > UBA1242 > Caccovivens. The sequence goes on from CALVOH010000018.1 coordinate 7,639, forward strand.
AGCAAAATTGACGATGAGTATTATATCGTTTTAACTCAAGGTTATCTCGCAAAGGTTAAAACCGGACCAACGGGTGATTGGAGCGAAATTTATCCACCTATTCTTTATCCTAGCATAACAGTAGCACAAATGCCTGTTTCAAAAGTTGTGGAGAACGGTAAAACTCAAAAGTTTAAGGTTTCGGTCGATTTAACAGATGACACTAATGGCGAATATACTGAAGCATATTTATATATTGAAACAAGTAGTGCTGAGCCAGGGCTTTACACTTTCTTGAATGATCAAAGTGCAACAGGCAGACTTTTGGTAACTTCATATGAACTTTACGTTTCTGGTTCAAGTGAAGACAAGGCATCGGCAGTTTACTACGTGTTTACAAGACAAGAAGGTGGAAGTTACAGCATTACCGAAACTCATGGAGCAGGTATAAAAAATAGTGATCCAGTGTTAGCAGATGTTTCATTGTTTGTAGACGGTGATTTGGAGATTTTGGCTAATACGGACCAGAATATCGAAACACTGACATTCCAGACTGTTGAGCTTACAGTTAATACTGAGAATAATCAAGAATTAAGTGGTAGTCTTACCCCTAGTGGATACGGGATCAAAGTCAATTCGATTAGTGTTAGTGGATCGGCAGGAACATTTACAGTAAATATAAGCAATGAAACAAATGCAAATTATTATTGTGAAGGCAATGCTTTCTATGACAACAACAAAACTTTCCTTTTCCAAGTAAACGATTTAAGCAACCCTTCGATCATTTACTTTAACACTTCGTCAAGTTATGAGGTTGTTTCTATCAATGTTACAAGTACAAATCCTGCTAAAGATAACTATAATTTTGTGGGATTCCGTCCATGGAGGGGGGAAGGTGCGAATGGTCCGGAGGATCCTGGCAGTATAGGTGATTTGGCAGAGGAATTAAAATCATTGCTAGCTTGGGCTGTTTCAACGACGGAGGCCATTTCACCTGTGTACGATGAAGGAACGCTTCAAAGTGCAACTTACAGTGCAGTTTACACCAATGCATCTTGGGTTACTTTTGATGCTAAAACAGATGCAAATCAGTCATTTGGATTTACGCCAAGCAGTTTCTTTGCAACTATTGGTTCGACAGTAAGTTTTGACGATCATGACAGCTCAATAGATTACGGTGTTTACACTTTCGACGGCTTTGGCAAGAGCGAGAGCAGCAAAGTGGTTACAGTTGCAGATGCTCCAAAACAAACCTTCACGGCTGTGATCGGTCTGGCAACTCCAACAGGCGTGAGCATATCAGACCAAAACTTTGCAGCACAGCTTGTGGGCGACCTTAACCTTTCGACGCTTGCAGGGCATGTGAACATCACAAACAACGGCAGCAATGATCATGGCATCGGTTACACCTACACTTGGTATAATTCAGATCCTAGCGCGGAGGGTGCAAGCGCAAGCGCAATAACATCAATCCAAGCCAACGCTTCATCAGATGGCACCTACTATGTTGTTGTGACGGCAACAAAAACAGGCTTTAACGACAGCGAAACAGCTCAAGCATCTTTCGCAATCACTTTTGTAAAAACAACTTTGAGTTTGACGGCGCCGACAGGAAATTTGACAGAAACCTACAAAAATGAAGATTTCAGAAATGATATCACGATCGGTGTTGCACTCGCAAATGACCAAGCTTCAGATCTTCCTACCTATCTGGCAGGAATTTCCCTCAGTGCAATCTTGTCAGACTCAACACTAGGAAGCATTTTGGATGTGACCATTCAAAAACAAACTAAGGAAGGCGCTTGGGAAGATGTTGCCGACGGCATCATTAACGCTGGCACATACCAGATAACAGTTGCGCTCAAGCCTGACGTAAACGTAGGAAATGCTTATGAATACGCATTAGGCAATAACTCAATAACCTTTGACTTCACAGTTACAAAAAAAGTTGTTGAGATAAACGCAGGTCCGGGTGAAGGCACGGTTACAACAATCGACGACACTGGAGTTGTTGATGGCGTATTGTTCTCGAAATCACTTGATTACACCTCTGACGCCAGTCGAGTTTATCCAGTAAATGTTGCTGTCGATGGCATCACTGGCGTTAATCAAATAACGCTCAACCTGAAAAGAGCTGACGACACGCAAACAGCTGGCTATTATAAGCTTGTGATCAATACAGATGAAACATATACAGCTTTGTCAGCAAACTATGATATTTCAATTGATGATAGCAACACATGGTTCCGCATTTTGCCTTCGAGCGGTGGGCTTCAGGCGATTGCTACAGTTGTTGAAAAAGCAGATCCAGATAATGGAATTGTAAACAACACAAGGATTTACAACGGCGCAGCTCATTCTTCGACGGTTAGAATTGAAAAAGCAATAAAAGAAGGAACAGAAGATAAGTATGAGTTCCAACTTGTGACCTATCTCGTATACAACGGCGAGGGTGACCCAAGCAATGTTGAATGGGCGAGATACAGCCTTGTGCTCCAAACAGTAAGGGATGGAGAAGCCGAAGCTCCAGAAAATATTGACATAACCGATTTAGATACCAGTTTCTTTGACGGCTGGACGTTCACTCTTGTGTCAGGTGCAAATGTTGGCTCTTACGAAATATCATGCTCAGGAACCAATGCTAGCTATCCAAGCTTTGAGTTCATTGGTGGAACAACGCCAATTTTGGAAATCGTTAAAAAAGAACTGACAATTTCTGGCATATCAATGGAGTATAATGGCACCAGCAGCTTCACTCTTAACACTGAGACGAGTAACAACGAAGGCAATACACAAAAACTTGTTGTTGTTGGTTTGATTTCCGACGAAGATCTTGATGTTACAATCACATTCAGCAACAGCGACCTTGGCACCTACACTTACGGTGCTGCAGAAGATTGGTTGAATGCTTCGCTGAGCGACGGCACCTCAGGGCTCGCAGAAAACTATTCACTCAATTTGACCGGTGTGAGTGGACAGATCATAAAATCTTCAAAAACTCTTTCAGTTGAAATAAAATACAACGAATTTGTTTACGGAGAACAAGGGCTTGATGAGATCACCTTAAAAAACCACCTTAATTCCTTGATCGAAAAGATGGAAATTGAAGTTAAGGTTGATGGTACAATTGTTGATGAAAGTCTTTATGAATTAACCGTAACTTCGCTTGACACTGCAAGTTATTCAAATGCTGATTATTATTCAAATGCTGATTATTTGAAAGTTGGTTATTACACCGTTGCAATCAATTTGACATCAGATTATTACACAGTTGTGGATAGTGCGACAGGAAATGATAATGCAACGAACGAGTTTACTCTCACTGTAAATCCAAAAAATATTACTGCGAAATTTGATGGCCCTATTACAAAAGCATATGATGGTGACAATGGTGTTGAGCAAGAAAAAGAAATTTCACTTTCGGGCATAATTGGTAGCGACGTTGTAACTCATTCTGCTACTTATGATAATATGAATGTAGGTACAAATAAAGTTGTCACGATAGCTATAAGCGGAGACGACGCAGGTAACTATAATCTTACAAACAAAACGGTTTCAGGTGAAATCACAAGTGCAACAATCGTTTTGAATATAGATATTAATCAAATATTTGTTGACGGCCAAAACGCATCTATTACAGGAAATGTAACTTCGTTTACAATCGATTATAATCAAGATTTGAATGCAAGTGGTGCGATGAACATTTTGACAAATCCTACAAAAACCGGATACACCTTTAAAGGTTGGGCTGTTGGCGTGCAAGGTGGTTCTGGAACGATCGGCAGACTTGAAAACGGAACTATTCTATCATCAGACAACATTATGTCATTTGTTGACGCATTGCGAGAAGCAAATCAATATTCGGCAGAGATCTATGCAACGTGGGACATTGATAAATACACAATAACAATAAACGATTCTACTAGCATGGGCAAGTTTGAAATTTCGATTACTGAAGGTAGTGGTTCGCAGACCGGTTCGACAGCGCCTAGTGGTGATTTAGAAAAAGGAACTTGGACATACACTTACACTTATTACACCGAAGCGACAGTTTCTCGTGTGGCTAATTCGGGTTATGTTTTGACAGGAACTCCAAGTGAAACGTTTAGAGTTGTAGGAGCTAAGAGTATTGATGTAACAGACAGTGATTTTAGACCAGCGAATATAACAATCGAGATTACAATCGACCCAGATCTTTACTATGGCGGGGATGCGATCAGTTTTGAAAATACTGGTGCAGATGTTTGGACAGTTTCTAGCTATCGTGCTCAAACGACTTTAGCGTCACAAGAGTTAAACTCAACAAATCTTCAAACATACTTTGCAAGAACCGTGCTTGACGGATATACATTCTCTGGTTGGAGCTATCAAAATGCTGGAAGCGAGACGATTACAATAGATTATAATGATGGCGTTACACAATATTTAAGTAGCGTTGTAGCTGATATCTATTCAAGTTATACAAACGATATAACGGTTTCATTTACTGCAATTTTAACAGCAAATCAATATGAACTTTCATTTGACGCTAATGAAGGGGCACTCGGTGATCCGTCTCAAAAAATTACTGTTACATATGGCGAGGCCATAAATGAAACATTGCCAACACCGACAAGAGCAGGTTACGTGTTTAGCGGTTGGCAAATCGAAGGCGAAACGATAACCACAGACACTGTTTGGAAGTGGGCAGAAAATAAAATTGCTGTCGCTGTTTGGACAGACGGTGATTATGACTTAACTGTTACGTTGACTGATAACACAGCAAATTCAAATGCGAATGTGACTATCAGTTACACAAATGAACAGGGCGGGACAAGTTATGTCGTTGACAACAATCCAGAAAACAAAATCTTTAAGTTTACGTTAAACAGAGGAATAACCTACAAGATTTTAATCACTACTAACAAAGGTTACAATGTTGAGTGGGGAGAGAATTCCGGTTTTGAACTTGCTGGAACGGGAAATGAAAGAACGATAACAAACATTACTGATAATTCTACGCTTGGAATAACAATCTCTGCGATGACTCATGAAGTGACAATCACTGGACTTACTAATGCAACATATGAAGTTAAGGTTGATGGCACAGCTCCGTCGATTTCTAGTGACAAATTTAATGCTTCGACAGAACAAACGATCGTTGTTACATTGACTCCAAGCGATGGTTACAGTGTTACAGGCAATGCTACTGTAACAGCAGGAGCACAAATTTCGAAGAGTGAAAATCAATTTACTATCACGGACTTTAACGATAACATAACAATCAATTTTGCTAATGTGGTTTCAGCAAACAGCTATGATGCAACAATTAAATTTAATAAAAATGAAATTAAGGTTGCTGGGCTTACCGGAACTTCTCAAAGTGAAAACGACTTTATTACATTTACTACGAAAGTAACAACAAGTGGAGAATTGGTGTTCTATATACAAGATCTTCACGGTTACAATTACAGTGATATACAGACAACTGGAACAGTAACAGTTAACGTAGATGAATCGCCAATGGAAGACGGCACATATGCTGGTTATAGAAAAGTTACTGTTTCTCGCTATACTCAAACATTTGGCTTAGAGATTAAAACAACAAAAGTTAAGTTTGATGTTAACGCAAACTATGTCGCAGTTGATTCTGAGTTTAACATCATGCCAGACGTCGAAGGCATAAGTGTTGAAAATGAAAATCAGCAAATTGAATACCTAGCCAATGCAACAGTTAAAGCTACAAACAGCAATTCGGCTTATGGATTTGTCGGTTGGTATGATGCTTCTGTGGTTGGAGATGGAAGTGTGAATATTGATGGCGCTACACCTTTAAGCACAGATTTAGAATACGCTTTCACAGTTGAAGACAATATTTCTCTTTTTGCAATTTTCCAATATCAAACATATGAAGTTAATGTTAGAATTGAATACACAGAAAGAGCAACAGACGGTGTTGACCATGCGACAATAACGGTAAATGATATTGAAAACCTGACTTCATGGAATGCAACGATGTCATATGATGATGAGCTCAATGTTACGGCTGTTGTTGATGCTGGTTACAAGGTTGTTGGCTGGTATGTAGGTGCTGTTGACGGTTCAGCTGAAGGAGATGATGCCACATATACTACAACTATAACGGGCGAGCTAACTTTGATTTTAGTTGTCGACGCAGTGGATTTGTCAGTCGAGATAGTGCCTACTGTTAGGATCAATGGTGTTGCTTATTCAGGCGAAGACATAGCTAGCCTCGGATATGGAACTATAGTGCTTGGAACTTATAGTGCTGATGCGTTTTCTCCAATCAAAGATTTAACACAGTTAAACAATTTTAAAATTGACAGTTATACGGGTGGTAATTTCTATTTGAAATTGACAGCAGGAGAAGGATATAGTTTAGACACACTTTACAATATCTCTGGAAATCCTATATTTAAATTGATAGCGGAACAAGAGAATTCTAAAATTTATCAAATTACTGGCTTAAATTCGGTTAATGAATATCAAATTGAAGCGAGATTTATAGCTGTTTCTACGCCTATAACTATTGTGTTTAGCAATGGAGAAAACAGGCTAGAAGCAGGAAGAATAACTGTTACCTCAGCCTCTGGGCTTAACATTGTTCAAAACAATTCACACAACGTCGTTGTAAACGCAACCACCGGAAGCAAAGTCAATGTTACTGCTTCTATAAGCCTTGGACAATTGTTTGTTGATAGCGAGAATGCATTAAACAACATAAAGATAACTTCAAATTCAGGAACGATTATAAATCCAGAAATCATCACTCCTGATGCTTCAACAGGTTGGAGCGCTCAGTTGAGTTTTGAAATCACTGAGTTTACAGGAACTCCTCTTGTTGAAATCTTGGTTACACCAAAAACATATAATGTTCAACTCGTCGGCTGGGACGGAGCAGAAATCGGGGATCCTTTCACAGTCACATACGGGGCGCCTATCACATTGCCAGCAGGATTGACAATCAGTCCTAGAGATGGCTTTGCATTATTAGGTTTCTACAAATATGCAAACGGTGTTGGAACGCGTTATATCGACGGTGATTTCAAACCTATTGGGAATTGGACGGACAATGGATACCAAAGAAATAGTGCAGGCGAATATATCGCAAGTGCAAACTTTGATCCTGAAACTAGCTCATTTAGAATTTTTGCAAGTTATTCCATAAACAAAGCACGTTTGCAGATTGATGTTGTGCCACCTGGGTTAGAGGATGTGCCTCCTACAGTCGCTGCAAAGATTGTGGTGCTTGGAACTACTACTGCGAACTCATGGTCGTCATCACTAGATTCATCCTTTGTGGAAGTTAGAGAAGGCGCTAGCATCACATTGCAAGCCCCAGTTTACGAAAATTACAAATTTGGGTATTGGACGATTGTTAGAACTACTAAAAACGGAGTCAGTCGACAAGATACAGTCGCAAGCGAAACAATTGAAAATTTTGAGCACGATGGTTACAGCTTAGTAAGCATAACACTAAATTACTTTGTAAAAGTTTCCGTTACTGCTACTATTGGGGGCACGGCAACTTACTCTTACTATAATGGAACTGACATGGTTGAAGTTGCTGACACTGAATATATCCCAACAACAAGTCCTATAAAACTTAATGCTACAGCAGATCCAGGTTATAATTTTGTTGGTTGGTTTGTAGGTGGGGACCCAATATCATATGAACCAAACTTCGAGTATTCTGGAAACTCAACCGGCTTTATTGAACCAACAGAGTTTGAAGCTAGATTTGAAAGTCAAACATTTAACATGAAAATAGATGTTCAAAATCCAGATTTAATCTCCTTACAACGCGTGGCAGTAGGTGGAGAACAAGTCGATTTTGAAAACAGTTTCAATGTGAAGATTGGACAAGCTGTTGTTATATCGTTAAACGTTTCAGACGGCTTAACAGTTGCATGGGAAGGTGGACGAGTTTCACCATTAATAAACTCATATATCTATACTGTAAGTTATGATGATGTGCTAGATGGAGCAATCAATCTTAAAGCTTACGTATCTTACAAACAATGTGATGTTAATATATCAGTAAACGTTATAAATGGTAACGAGACTGACAAGACTTTGGCGGCAAGTGTTTACTACAAGCAGGATGACAATTTTGTTCAAATAAGAGATATTATTAAAGGTGTTACAATAACCAGAGTGGTTGGAAGTGCCCTTGAATTTAAAATAGATTTAAGACAAAATTACAGGCTGGAAAACATCACTGTTGATGGACAAGATAGCGGAGCAGTGTTAGATGGAAACATCATCAGAATAACAGTTAATCCAAAAAATCTTTACGCAAATTCGATTGATGTTCAAATTAATTTTGCGAGAGATTATTGGATCGATTACGTAGATGCTGACAATTTTGAGTTGACCGGTTCTGGAACTGACAGTGATCCATATATTATATCAACGATAAACGATCTTTCTTATGTTGCATATATGATCAATGTCACAGGAAGCAAAGAATATGCAAATGCTGTTTACGTGCTTGGCGACGACATCGATTTAACTGGCAAATTCTGGTCTCCAATAGGGACAGAAGAAAATCGATTCAATGGTAAATTCTATTATAGAAATTATAAGATTACAGGTGCAAATCCATCGAGAGATTATGTTGGTGATCTGTCTTCCGACAGCGTCTTTGGTTTCGTTACAGACAATGCGGAATTTGAATTACCTCAGGGGGATTGGATCATTGCTGTTATAATAGTAAGCATAATTTTACTGTTGATAATTATTGCGCTTATCATATTCTTCGTGCTTCGAAAGAAGAGAAAGAAAAAACTAGAACAGTTAGCGAACAGCTAAAATATTTAAAAACCTTTCTTTTACGAGAAAGGTTTTTTGTTTTATTTACTTTTATTTGAATGGTGAAAAAAATTTAATGAGGAAACTGCAAAATTTGGGATGTTGCAAATGTAAATATTGCAATTTAGTTTTGAAGAGTTGCTTTGCAATTTGATAAAATTATTTTACTAAGATTATTTTTGTTAAAAAATCGTAGAGGTTGAGAGTTGGTCTTTCTTTTTAGTCAATTTTTTTGTTTAACAGAAAAAATTTTAAAAAACAAAAAAAAATGATAAAAATTGTTGACAAAACAGTTGTTATTGTGATAGAATAACCATGCTGACATTAATTTTGCCAGCATGACCCATGAAAATTGAATAGAAAAAAGCGAATTAAATAACTTTTACAAGAAGTCAATTTAAACAAGTTATTGAGTGAGGATCAAAGTGTACTAAAACGGCGAGA
>CALVOH010000019.1 GCA_944350225.1 uncultured Clostridia bacterium
CGCACAAACACCTCTCGAAATATGTTGAGAAATTTAAAAAACTGTATGAGTTATTTTGCATACAAAAATTATTTTGGGACAAAACTATTCTCGAAAGGAGTAAAAATTATGGATAAAAATGAACTTTTACAAAATTACGTCAATGCAATATATCAAAACATAAATGCTGGATTACAAGCAATTGAGGATATATTACCAAAAATTCAAGATGACAATTTAAAAAATCTTGTTGCAGAAATGCAAGACAAATATTATTCTCTTTCAAAGGAATGTGAGGTCTTTGCAAAAAGCGAAGATATCAAAGGTATAAAAGACAACAACTGGCTTGAAAAAGTAAAAATGTGGATGGGCGTAAACATGTCCACATTGACTGACAAGTCTAATAGAAAAATTTCAGAACTTTTAATATTAGGTTCATTTATGGGTTATATAACTTGCATAAAAGATGCTGCCGATCATAAAAATATCTCAAATGAATTAGATGAAATACTAGAAAAATTAAAAAACTTTCAAAAATCAAATATAGAAAATCTTATACCTTATTTAAGCTAAAAATCTAGCTGATTTAATTTGGTGGTTATAGGGTGCTTCATGCAAAGAGAAAGCACCTTTTTTTCTGTCAAAATTATTGTCTTTCCATTGTCTAGCACAAGACAAAAAATTGTAAGTTTCGCCCCATCAATTCCTCTCATAAGTTCACCAAGAGAGGTCTGCTCGTTTATAGCAAGAAATTTGACTGCTGAAAAATTTTTTATTTTTTTCTTAAAAATATCCGTCAGTTGATATTCTCCTTCCATCTTACTTTCCATCATTCCCCCTAATAAAAATACTATCATCAAAGCAAAGGTGGGATTATAATCAACAAAACACGTGATGATAAAACAAATTGCAAAAACCAAACAGAACAAAATATTGATTACTCTTACAACGCGCAAGGCTTTTTTCCTTGATATTTTTTCACTCAAAAATGCGACTACTACCCTGCCACCATCCAATGGATAGGCAGGCAAAAGATTAAAGATTGCAAGGCCTAAACTTAAATCGACAAATTGAAATGTGTAAAAATATATTTCTGGAAAAATCCACCAATTTGCAACAATTAAAACACAAAATATGATGTTTGCGATTGGTCCAGCAAGCGCAATTTTAATTTCGTCTTTTCCTAAAAATTTTGAATCTTTATAATTGAGTGCCACACCATAAGGCGCCAAATAAAAACTTGACAACTTGTATTTTAGCTTTTTCGCCACTAAATAGTGCCCCATCTCATGAATCAATAGGCAAAAGATTAATATAAAAAAAAGATATGTTTGTCCAGTGATCACAAACCAAGCAAAAACAAGATAAAAACTCGGGTGAATAGGAATTTTTTTTAATAACCGCATAAGTGCATCACCACCAAAACAATCAGCGCCGTTGAAAAAGCCAAAATTAAAAAAAACACCGCCTTTCTCATAGTAAATTTTCTTTTATATTCAACTTTCATGTTTTAAATATATGAGAAAAGTGGCGAAAATAGAAATTTTATGACAAAAAAGTTATTTATTAAGCGTTCTCTTCTTTTTCGTCTTCAAACTGAAAATCATCGACGTTTTTAAATAGCGAATCGCTTTGCTCAATTTCATCCTCTTCATTATGCAAAACTTTTATTCTTTCCATAAGTTCATCATAATCTGGCAAGGACTCTATTGATTCAACGTTAAATCGCTTCAAAAAAGCTTCAGTTGTGCCGAACATGAGCGGTCTGCCTACGGCGTCTTTTCTTCCAACGATTTCAATCATGTTTTGATCTAAAAGCGCCTGAGTCGCATAATCACAATTCACCCGACGAATATCTTCAATTTCAAGTTTTGTGACAGGCTGTTTGTATGCAATTATAGCCAATGTTTCCAAAGCTGCGCGAGTTAAAGATTTTTCTCGAACAGGGCTTAAAACATCAGAAATATAGCTAGCAAAATTAGGGTTTGATGAGAATTGAACTTTGTTTTTATATCGTATCAAATGAATGCCATTTTCAGCAGAACACTCATCTTCAAGTTCTTTTAGCACTTTTTCCAATTTTTTTAAATCGACATCAAGCTTTTCAGCAAGATATTCCTTTTCAACTCCATCACCAGCAACAAACAAAATTGCTCTAACAACTTCCTTCAAATTAAAAGTCGTGTCTATCGTCCCCATATCAATTCACCTCATTAGAAATTATGTGTATTTGGTCAAAAATACCCGCTTGCTCTACCCTGACAGTTTGCAATTTTAATAAGTCAAGCAAAGCTAAAAATATATTGATCATTTCACTTTTTGTCATATCACTTACAAACAAGTCTTCAAACTCAAATCTTTTATGCTCACGAGCATAATCTCGAATTGAAACAATCTTTTCTGCGACGGTAAATCTGTCCTTGACTATTTTTTTAGGTGGTGGTGCTTCTTTTTGACGCAAGCTCTGTTTTGCCAAAAGATTTGCAAAGGCATCTAAAAGTTTGTCTAACACCATATCTTTGACTACTATTTTAACCTTTTCGGTTTCTTCACCAGGCAATCTGTAAAATTTGTTGATGTCTTCTCTATCTTTTAGTGACACACCTATTTCTTTAAACAATTCATATTCTTTTAATCTTCTCAGCAAAAGTGCTTCGCTGTCTTCTTCTTCGTTGTCTTCATTTTCTTCCAAAACAGGTAAAAGATGTTTTGACTTAATCTCTATCAGAGTCGCAGCAACAGTGATAAACTCGCTTGCCCTTTCCATATCAACAGATGAGAGGTCCTGCATATATTCAAGATATTGTTCAGTTACGTCGGCAAGCTTTACCTCCATGATGTCAAGTTTTGCTGATTTAATTAAGTGCAACAAAAGATCGAGAGGCCCCTCGAAGTTTTCTAATTTAAAGCGAACTTTGTCATCTAAAAAGTTTAGCTGTTCATTTTCCATACCTTTACAGTATAACAAAATTAAAATATTTTTCAAAGAAAAAACCCGAAAATTTCGGGTATTTTCTTACCATTTTTCTGTGATTTTCTTTAACGTGTCAACATATCCAAGTTTTTCAACACTGTCGCGACTAATCAAATCAATTTCTTTCGTAACAACTCCATTTTTAGACACAATAATTTTTCCAACTACATCACCTGCATTTATTGGTGCTTTTACAGATTGTGAAAAATCATAATCAATTTTATAAGGGTTCTCTTCATCTTTTTTAATCAGGACTTTACACTCTTGACTAGGATAAACATCAATTTGCTGAATTTTACCCTTTACAACACTTGATTGCCCAATAGCTTCGTCAATATTAATTAAAGAAATATTTTCAAAATTTGCAAAACCATAGTTGAATAATTGCGAGCACTCATTAAATCTTGTTTGACTATCTTTTGCTCCAACAATGACTGCCACCAATCTCATATCATCTCTTTTAGCTGTGGCTGAAAGGCAACATCCCGCCTCATTCGTTGAACCTGTCTTTCCTCCATCACAACCATTATAATATCGAATAAGTCGGTTGGTGTTTGTTAAACCTGTCTTTCTCCCTGAAGGATGAACAAGATCTTCCATCCAAATTGTGCTGTAATTATGATATATATCATGTTTACAAAGTTCACTCAAAACTATTGCGCAGTCATAGGCAGATGAATAACCTTCTGGAGCTGGCAAACCTGTGCAATTGACATAATGAGTGTCGTTCATAGAAAGCTCATTAGCACGTTTATTCATTCTTTTTACAAAATTTGTTTCACTACCGCTTATGTGTTCGGCGAGCGCAACACTTGCGTCATTTGCTGAGGCTATGATAACACTTTTGAGTAAATCCTCCACGCTGTATTCTACATACGGATCGATGAAAACCTGTGAGCCTCCCATCCCGGATGCATTTTCACTTGTAGTAACCATATCATCTAATTTTAACTCACCACTTTCTATATCTTCCAAAGTTAAAAGGACAGTCATCATTTTGACCATGCTTGCGATAGGGACCTTTGAATGAGAGTTTTTTTCAAACAATATCTCTTGACTTGAAAAGTCTAAAAGACATGCAGATTTCGAACTTATGTCGCTAGAAGCGTAAATCGAAACAGGCACTGAACCACAACATATAGTAAGTATAATAGCAGAAATAACACCAAATGTGAGAATTTTTTTCATTTTTGTTCTCCTTTTCAAAAATAGTTTTTTCGAAAAAGAGTTTTTTATTCGTATTCACATAAATTGGGAGTGATTATATATTATGTTAAATAACCAAAATAACACTAGAAGAAAAAACAAACAATAAAATAGTCTCTATCAAATTGATAAAGATTATAATGAGATAAAACATCAATAACGTTTTAAACAAATTTCCCCTGCCAAAGCCAAAACATAAAGAGCGTGATCTTGTGAGTAAAGCATAGAGCAAAATAAATCCAAGTAGCATACAAAGTTGACAAGGAATCACAATAAAAACCGCATCTATAACACCAGATAAACCAAAACGCGAACACAAAATTGATATATTAAAACCTAAAAGATACCCACGGAAACCTATAACCGCAATTCCAAGTGGGAAAACCCATTTACTTAAAGATAAAACAAAAATTAAGCCTGTTACTATTGTGATAGAAAATGACCTAGAAAAAAAAGCCCCAAATCCATCACCTGCACCTTTATAAGACAAAAGATATTCATCACCTGGATAAGAATAAGGATTTGAAGAAAACAAAATTATTCCAGCCACAAAGCATAACAACACAATAATAGAAATAAGCCATATTCTGCCCTTGCATTCTGCGCATTTTGATCCAATATTCATCTTAAAGCGCGAAAGTATAGATTTTGATTTGAAATTATTCATACATTAATTTACGACTAATTTCAACAAAAAAGAACATCTTATTTTTATTAATCTTTATTACACCTCGTTTATCAATTTTTCAGCTACCATCTTTACGTGTTCATATGTCAAACCACCTTGAAAATAAGCAATATATGGAGGACGTATAGGCCCATCACAAGATAGTTCAATTGAAGATCCAGCTACAAAAGTGCCAGCTGCCATTATAACTTGGTCGTTATAGCCTGGCATATCCCAAGGAAATGGAATTGCAAATGAATCGACTGGCGAATATTTTTGAATTGTTTGAATAAATTTTATAAGTTTCTCTGCATCATTAAATATTATGCTTCTCACAATATCACTGTTTTTTTCATCGGTTGATGGCAATGCTTTATAACCCTTTTCTTCCATCACTTTTCCAATAAGCAAACTGCCTTTCATCGCCTGCGAAACAGTGTGCGGTGCCATAAACACCCCTTGAAAGAAAGCTCGATAACTATTTTCATAACTACCAACTTCTGTTGATAATGATGGGCAAGTAAATCTTTTTGATATCAAATCGATAGCTTCAGCTTTACCAGCAATATATCCACCTGTTGGAGCGATCCCACCTCCTGCATTTTTTATAAGAGAGCCCATAACAACATCTGCTCCGACTTGTGTTGGCTCTAATTTTTCAACAAACTCGCCATAACAATTATCAACCAGGATCCAACTTTTAGGGCTAAATTTTTTAACGAATTCGCAAGCTTTTTGAATTTGAGAAATTGATAGTGCTTTTCGTAAACTATACCCTTTTGAACGTTGTAAATAAACAACTTTTGGCTTTAATTTTTTTAATTTTTTTTGAACGCTATTGTAATCGATGTCATCTTCTAATAAGTCGACTTGTTCAACTTTAATTTTAAAATCTTCCAAACTGCCATTACCTTTTCCATACAAGGTGTCAGTCAATGTGTCGTAAGGCTTACCTGTGATTGAAAGCATTACATCATTAGGCCTTAACAATCCATACAGCGAGATAGATATAGCATGAGTGCCACATGTTATAATTGGGCTGATTAGAGCTTTTTCAGCACCGAAAATCTTTGCAAAGAGGCGTGCTAGATTATCTCTACCCTGATCGTCATATCCGTAACCTGTCGAACAACTAAACATGGAATTTGAAATTCGGCATTCCCTAAATGCATCTATTACTTTTTTTTGATTGTAAAAAGCTATATCATCTATTTCAGCAAATGAGTTTGATAATGATTTTTCAATATCATTTATTTTCATAAAATTCCTCCACCATTTTTATGATTTTAGTTTCGTCAGTCCTTAACACCTGTTTGCAATTCAAACTACGTATGAAAGTCATTTGTCGTTTTGCATAGTTTCGAGTGTGTTGTTTTATGAGATTTACAGCTTCGTCAAGATTGATTTCACCGTCTAAATACGATAAAATCTCTTTATAACCTATTGCATTCATTGATTGGTCAGCCTTGGTCAAACCTTGCCTTTTTAACTTCTTAACTTCATCAATTAATCCACACTCTATCATTTTGCCAACACGTGAATTGATTTTTTCATACAACTCTTCTCTTGGGCAGGTAAGTGCTAAAACTAAAAATTCCATATCTGGCTTCTGCTTTGACACACTCTTTTTTTCAATAGCAATTTGAACTGCTCTAATCAATCTTCGTCTGTTTTTTATATCAATCGCGCTTAATTTTTCCGGAGCAAGGGTCTTTAACTTATGAGCAAGTTCTTCTTCCGACAATTTTTCAATCTCATTTCGAAGGTTGTCGTCTTCCCCTTCTCCGCCAAAATCATAGCCTTCAGTTAATGCTTTCACATAAAGAGCTGTTCCTCCAACGATTATAGGAAATTTTCCTCTTGACGATATATCATTTATAAGCTTCTTGGTAAGTTTAACATAATCAAAAACTGAAAATTTTTCGTTGGGTTCTAAAATGTCAATAGCATGATGTTTTACTAAATCTTGCTCTTTTTTTGTTACTTTCGCAGAGCCAATATCTAACCCTTTAAAAACCTGAACAGAATCGGCAGATATGATTTCACCATTAAAAATTTGTGCAAGCTTTATTGCTAGCTCGCTTTTTCCAACACCGGTTGGACCAAGAATAAAAAGAACTTTGTTCATCACACTATCCTTTTAAAGAGTTTTTCTAAATCTCGTTTCGTCATTTCAACGACAATAGGTCTTCCATGTGGGCATAAAAGCACACCTTTTCTTACTTCCTCCAACAAACTAGCAATCGCTTCATCACTCAATGTATCACCTGCTTTTACGGCATGTTTGCAGGCATATTGAGCCAATCTTTCTTTTAAAATATCACTTGCCGATTTGTTCCAAACTTTTTCATCACTTAAAATTTCATCTACAAATTTTTGTAGAGATATGTTTGAGAGTATTAATGGAACAGCAGAAATTTGGCTTACACCATCTTTTTCAGTTATTTCGAAACCTAATTGCAACAATGATGTGCAAACGTCGTCAAATTTTGTCTTCTCTTTTGTAGAAAGTTTTAAATCAAAATTTATTAAAAGAGGTTGTTTTAAAACATTTTGCTCATCGACTTGTTTGATGAGTTTGTCAAACAATATTCTCTCGTGCCCCGCATGTTGATCAATAAAATATAACTTCTCGTCATATTCAACCAAAATGTAAGTCTTGAAAAGCGTTCCTAAAATTCTCATTTCATCTTTGACACTAGCATTCACAAAATTATTTTGACTAGACAAAAAATTACGTTCGCTGGTCGCAGATTGATCAAAAAATATTGGACCTCCTCGCTTGTTTATTGGTATATCCTCATCAATCGTGATATTTAAAAAATCTGGTGCATTGGTTTTTGGTTTTTCTGTTTTGATTTTTACTTCGTCAATTGTTTTGCCAACATTTTTTTCTTCAATCTCTTTGTCCTTAAAACTTTTGCCCTCTTTCTTTGACAAAGGTTCAAGATCTACCAAAGGAATATGTCTAAAACCCTGTTTATTATCCTGAGATTGTAATTCTGTTTGTGTAAATTGAAATTCGTCAATTTTTTTGTCACTGAAAGATGCAATCATATCTTGACCTTGCAGTGCATCTCTAACTGCTGACAAAACAAATGCAAAAATTGCGTTTGGATTTTGAAATCTAACCTCTTTTTTCGTTGGATGAATATTGACATCTACAATTTGTGGATCTATCTTTAATCCTAAAACAAATATAGGAAATCTACCCTTCATCAAAAATGGATCATATGCGCCTTGAATTGCTGATGAAATGAGGTAATTTTCAACAAATCTGCCGTTTACAAATAAGGTTTGATATGTCCTGTTTGGTCGTGAGTACCTTGGACTCACTATAAATCCTGATAGTGCAATCCCTTGCGTTTCCGCATCAATTTTAATTAGATTGTCATAGACGTCCCTACCATATATTGTGTAAATTATGTCCGACAACTCGGAAGATATAGTGTTGTAAACCTGTTTGCCATCAGCAACATACAAAAAGGATATCTCTGGATGAGCGAGCATAAACTTTTCTACAAGTTGCGTTATCTCTGCTTCCTCGCGCTTTGATTTTCTCAAAAATTTTGCCCTTACAGGTGCATTATAAAAAAGATCAGTAGCTTCGATAGTTGTGCCTTTGTTTCTTGCTACTTCTTTTAATTCGCTAAAAAGACCACCGTCAATTCTTATGCTTGACCCGGACACTTCATCTTCAGTTTTTGATGACGCATAGATATGGCATACCGACGCGATTGACGCAAGTGCCTCACCTCTAAAACCAAGTGTTTGAATTTTGTCGAGATCTGCTATCGTCTTAATTTTGCTCGTTGCATGTGGCAAAAACGCTCTTTCAAGATCGTCTTTTTCAATACCATGACCGTTGTCAGAAACTGTAATCTTTTTCTTTCCGCCATCTTCAATTTCAATGCTTATCACAGTAGCGCCTGCATCAATGCTGTTTTCTACGAGTTCCTTTACAATTGATGCTGGGCGTTCAACAACTTCGCCAGCGGCGATTCGGTTGAATATCGTGCTATCTAGCAATTGTATTTTCATTTTTCCTCCTTCACTTTTGATGTAAGATCAACTAATATTTCAAAAGCATGCATCGGCGAAATTCTATTTGGATCCAAATCCTTTATAATGTTGTAGACTTCATTTTTTATTTTAATGTTATCCTGTTTAACAGGCTCCTCTTCTACATTCATTTCAAACTTTAAATTTTGCTTTTCGAGAGATTTACTGATCTCTTTCGCTCTAATCAAAACTTGCTTTGGCAAACCTGCCATTCTTGCAACTTCTATACCAAAGCTTTTATTCGCTCCACCTCTTACTATCTTTCTTAAAAACAGCACTTGATCAGTGTTTTCTTTTACAAGAATTTTATAGTTTTTAACACCTTTTAGCATAGTTTCAAGATTTGTTAATTCGTGATAGTGCGTGGCAAAAAGCGTCTTTGCAGGCAGATTTTTAGCAATATGTTCAACAACACTCCAAGCTATCGACAAACCATCAAATGTCGAGGTTCCTCTGCCTATTTCATCTAGTATTATCAAGCTGTAAGGCGTTGCATTCGCAAGAATCGTTGCCACTTCGCTCATCTCGACCATAAATGTGCTATGACCAAAAGCCAAATCATCACTCGCTCCAACACGTGTAAAAATTCTGTCAGTTATGGCAATTTCTGCTTTATCTGCTGGGACAAAGCTTCCTATGTGAGCCATAAAGGTTATCAATGCAACTTGACGCATATATGTGCTTTTGCCTGCCATGTTTGGGCCTGTGATGATCATAATTTGATCATCTGGTTCTGCCAATAATGTGTCGTTTGCAATAAACGAATTGTCGTTTAAAAATGCCTCGACAACAGGATGACGCCCCTGCTCGATTTTTATTTTGCCACCCTTTTCTAGTAAAATCGGTCGAACATAATTATTTTTAACAGCGACCTGAGCGAGAGAATAGATGACGTCAATTTTGCTTATAGTATCAGCCGTTTCAAGTAACGGTTGAACCAATGTCAATAAATATTTTTTTAATTCTGCAAAAATAACATCTTCTAGTTGTATAGCCTTTTCCTCTGCACTCTGCAACTGCCTTTCAAGATTTGCCAGATCTTCCATAACAAATCGTTCGTTGTTCGCGACCGTTTGCTTTCGTTTATACATGATAGGCACTTTGTCTATTTCTCTTTTATTTACTTCGATGCAATAACCATACACTCTTGATTTTATTATTTTTAGGCTTTTAATTCCCGTTTTTTCTTTTTCTTCACATTCGAGTTTGGTGATCCATTTTTCTGCATTAGTCTTCATCTCCCTCAACTGATCAAGCTCTGTGTTAAAGCCATTTTTTATATAGCCCCCTGCTTTGAGAAGATAAGGAGCATTGTCGTCAATAGCTCTATTTAAGAGTTCAAAAAGATCTTCAAAGCCATTGATCATATCTTGCTCGTCATCAAAGCCAACACAGGAAGATAAAACTGTTTTGAGTTCTGGTAAACTCTGCAATGAATTTCTTAAAGATAACAAATCTTTTGGCGTAACAGATCCATATGCTATTCGGCCTGTCAATCTTTCGATGTCGCCTATTTTTGATAATATTTGACCCAATTGATCACGTTTCACGTTATTTTTAAACAATGATTCAACCTTATCTAATCGTTTGTTTAACTTTTCACGAGATTGCAAAGGATGGTCGAATATGTATCTAAATTTTCTCGCTCCCATGCTAGTTTTAGTTTTGTCTAAAAGCCAAATCAACGATCCATATTTCTTTCGATCACGTATCGTTTCTACCAATTCAAGATTACGCCTTGCTGTTGTGTCAAGTTGCAAAAAGTCATCATTTTTAACTATGTTTATTTTTTTTATGCTGTCTATTTGGCGTTTTTGTGTTTCTACCAAATACTCAATGAGCGCGCCAGCAGAAAGTATCGCCTCTCGTTTGCCATCTAATTCATAAACTTTTTTATAATTTTCACCAAATTGTTTTTGTAAATTTTCATCTGCTCTTTCAAAACGGAATGCCCAATCATAGTAAATTTCTGCTCTTGGGAGAAAACCTTGTTTTTGTATTGGAAGAGAATCGTAAAGATTTTTTGCTTCTTGATTTACGATGACTTCGCTCGGCCCAACGCGAGTGAGAATGTCTGTTAATGAATTTAAAAGATTTTCTTTTACATATTCAACTTCAAAAAGGCCGGTGGTGATATCAGAATAAGAAACACCAAGATTTTCACCAACTTTTGCTAAACATACAATAAAATTGTTTTTCGCACTTTCAAGCATCTCCTCTTCTGTGACTGTGCCCGCTGTAACAACACGCGAAACATATCTTTTCATCATACCTTTTTCGCCAGGTTTTAATTCAGCTTGTTCGCAAATCGCGACTTTTCTGCCTGTTGCAACAATCTTTGCTACGTAAGTTTGTGCTGAATGAGCAGGAACACCACACATAACATTTCCACCACGTTGTGTTAGTGTCAAATCTAAAAGTTTGCTCATCTCAATAGCATCTTCGCAAAACATCTCATAAAAATCACCCAATCTAAAAAAAAGCACGCAGTCAGGATGCTGTTCTTTAAGGTTTTTATATTGAGCCATCATACCTTTAGGTTCAATAATTTTAGCAATTTCTTCTATCATTTGTTAGCCTCTTTTTGTATTTTCTTTTCTAAATTCAAAAGTTTATTTACCCTTTGTCGTTTTATTTCGAGAGGTACTTGGCCTTCCATTTTAGACGCAACCGTTCCCTCTCTTGGAGAAAACATAAATGCAAATATGCCGTCATATTTGGCTTGTTCGACCAAACTCATAGTGTCCAAAAATTCATCTTCAGTTTCTGTTGGAAAACCGACAATAAAATCAGACGTGATTTTTACATTTGGTATTTTAGCTTTAATTTTTGAGATTATGTTTAAATAGTGCTCTCTTGTATATTTGCGGTTCATCAATTTTAAAATTCTATTATTTCCACTTTGAGCCGGCAAATGAATTTCCTTTAAGATTTTATCATTTATTGCGATTTCATCAATCAATTCATCTGTTATATCCTTTGGATGCGATGTCATAAATCCAACTTTGAAATCGCCCTCAATTGATGTTATAAGCCTCAACAACTGTGTAAAAGAAACGCTGGGCGTTAGATCCTTGCCATATGAATTGACATTCTGCCCAAGCAAAGTGATTTTATTATATTGCCCGGTCTTTACAACCTCTTTTACTTCGTTTAAAATATTTTCTACTGTTCGAGATTTCTCCCTCCCACGCACATATGGCACAATACAATAAGTGCAAAAATTGTTGCAACCCTGCATTATGTTTATCCATGCGTTTTGTCCACTTGTTCTATTGTAACCTTTTTCTTCATCAAGGGCTCCCTCTTGCCAAAGCTCAAGCACCTTTTTGTTTTTTGCTTCCAAGATATATTGCCCAATTTTATGTAAATTAAAAGTCCCCAATATCACATCAACAAATGGAAATTTTTGTTTAAACAGCTTAGCTTTTTCCTCTTTTTGAGTCATACAACCACAGACAGCAATAATCATGCTTGGACGCATTTTTTTTAATTTTTTAAGCGCCCCAACATTTCCAAAAACGCGTTCTTCTGCTCCCTCACGAATTGCACAAGTGTTAAACACAATAACATCGGCCTCTTCACGTTTATCCGTAAAAGTATATCCCATCTCTTCTAATATAAATGAGATCTTTTCTGACTCATGCACATTCATTTGGCAACCATACGTGACTATGTGATATAACATAGTGATAGTATACAGCAAAATTCAACATTTTGCAAATAATTTGCTTTTAAAGTGGTATATTAAGAAATATGAAGAAATTTGTCAAAATATCGTTTATAGTCATTATTGTCGTTCTTTTTGTCTTCGTGTTGAGTTTGACTATATTTGTCGCTACAAGCATGGCAAAATTTTCTTATTTAAAGCTAGACGACTCTTTGTTTAGCACTCCTACGGCGAATGTTCAAATATATGACAAAACTAACAGATTAATAGATGAAGAAAACAGTGAATCGATTAAATTTGCGTCGATTGATGAGCTTCAACCATACACTCCACAAGCTTTTATATCTATTGAGGATAAAACATTTTACAATCATAAGGGATTAAACTATAAGCGAATTTTAAAAGCAGTTATATCAAACTTAAAAGCTCATTCGTTGAAAGAAGGGGCTTCAACTATCAGTCAGCAATTGATAAAAAACACTCATCTCTCATCTGAAAAAACGTTTGAAAGAAAATTAAAAGAAATAGTTTTGACAAAAAAGCTTGAAAGTGCTTACACAAAAGAACAAATACTAGAAAAATATCTTAATGTAATATACTATGGCAACAACTGTTATGGTATAGAAAATGCTTCGAATTATTATTTTTCAAAACCAGCAAAACAACTAACTTTGTCAGAGAGTGCAATACTTGCAGGGATGATAAAATCACCCAGCAAGTATTCCCCTATAAATCAAGAAGAAAACTGTTTAAATAGGCGCAATCTAGTTTTAAGTGAAATGCAAAAAGATGGTTTTATCAGCGAAGAAGAATGTGAAAGAGCAAAAAGCGAGCCTATTGAAATAAAATTGCATTTTGAAAACACAAACAAAATAAACTCTTACTCAGAATCAGCACTTTGTGAGGCATGTAATATATTAAATATGCCTGCAAAATCTATTGCAATATCAAAATATAAAATACACACTTATCAAGATCCCGAAAAACAAAAATATCTAAATGACGCCCTATTAAGCGAAGATTTTCAATCAGCAGACTATGCCGGAATTGTTTTAGATGCAAAAAAACATTCCGTAACAGCTTACTCGGGAAATAGTGCTTACAAAATTTTAGATGCAAAACGCCAGCCAGGATCAATAATAAAGCCTATCTTAGTCTATGGCCCAGCTTTGAACGAAGATTTAATATCTCCTTTAACACAGCTAGATGATCAACCTCTAGCATTAAACGGTTATGAGCCAAAAAATGTTGATGGGAAATATAGAGGATATGTTTCTGCAAAAGAAGCTCTGGCTAAATCCATAAATATACCAGCCATAAAAGTTTTGTCTTATGTTGGAATAGAAAAAGCAAAATCATATGCTACTGAATTAGGTTTTCATTTCACAGATGAAGACAATTCATATGCACTAGCTCTCGGTGGAATGACATATGGAGAAAACCTTTTAACATTGACTTCTGCATACAGTGTTTTTCCAAATCTAGGCAAATACTCACCTGCAATGTTTGTTGAATATATAACTGATAGCAACGGAAAAATACTTTATAGGCACAAACCAGAGGAAAAACAGGTTTTTCGTGAAGACAGTTCTTATTTGTTAACAACCATGATGCAAGAGAGCATAAAAAATGGAACTGCAAAAGCATTAAGTCAGCTAGACTTACCCTTGGCTTCAAAAACAGGAACAGTTGGTCGCGGAAAAGATAATATAGATGCATACAATATCACATTTTCACCAAGTGAAGTTTGTGGTGTTTGGGTTGGAAACTTGGACAACTCACCTATTCAAATTGCCGGAGGAAACGAACCAACAAGATGTGTAAAAAAATACTTTGAGATGTCAAAAAACGACGAAGTCTTTACTATGCCAGAATCTGTTGTAGAAAGAGAAATAGATCTGCTCGCTTTACAGGATGATCATATTGTGAAATTAGCAAATACTCAAACTCCTAAAATCTATAAAGAATCTTCACTGTTTTCTAGGTTTAATGAACCAAAAGAGATCTCTACAAACTTTGAAAATATACCGGATGAGAATTTTGAAGTTGTGGATAAGGGCGACATTATCAATGTGAATTTTAAAGCAAAAAAACAACTATTGTATTATTTTTATGATGGAGAAAAGCTGTTAGAAAAAGTAAAATATGCGTCAGGAGACAAAACACTTACGTTCAACATAGACGACTGTTTAATTATCAAATTTGGATTTGATGAAAAAAATATGTCCGAAAAAACATATAAATTTGCAAGCATAGAAACATCAAAAAAGGAGGAAAAGACTTCCTCCTTAAAACGAAAGTGGCTTGTTTAACTTATTAGAAAGTTAAATCATATTAAATTTTTTTCGACAAAATGGACTAAACTACTCAGTTTCATCGCCTAGTTCTGTTGGCAACCCAGCACTAGCAACCGAAGCCTTAATTTTTTCTTCAATTTCTTTATATATATCTTTATTAGACTCTAAATAGGATTTTGTGTTTTCTTTTCCTTGCCCGATTTTTTCATCATTGTATGCAAACCACGATCCAGATTTTTTAATTATGCCAAATTGCAATGCAAGGTCGACTATACACCCAGTTTTTGATATTCCTTTGCCGTAAATAATATCAAATTCAGCGACTTTGAAAGGTGGTGCTAATTTGTTTTTTACAACTTTAATTTTCGTCTTGTTTCCAATTACGTTTGCACCGTCTTTAATTGCTTCGCCTTTTCTTACGTCCAATCTCACACTAGCATAAAATTTTAGTGCTTTACCACCCGCTGTTGTTTCAGGTGAACCATAAATAACACCAATCTTATCACGAAGCTGGTTGATAAAAATAACAGTCGTGTTTGACTTGTTTATTGCGCTTGTAAGTTTTCTTAACGCTTGCGACATCATACGTGCTTGCAACCCCACATGACTATCTCCCATTTCGCCATCAATTTCGGCTTTTGGAGTCAATGCCGCAACAGAGTCTACAACAACCACGTCAACACCACCCGAACGCACAAGCATATCGCAAATATTCAAAGCTTGTTCACCATTGTCTGGTTGTGAGATATAAAGATCTTTTAACACTACGCCCAATTTTTCCGCATAGCTTGGATCTAATGCATGCTCTGCATCAATAAATGCTGCCGTGCCACCCAATTTTTGTGCTTCGGCAATAATGTGAAGTGACACAGTCGTCTTTCCAGATGATTCTGGGCCATAAATTTCGATAACTCTACCTCTTGGAACTCCCCCAATGCCAAGTGCCAAATCAAGAGTCAAACAGCCTGTAGGAATAATGTCTACTTTTTGATTTGCTGTTTCACCTAATTTCATAATAGCGCCTTTGCCGTATTGTTTTTCAATTTGCAACAGTGCTTCAGTAAGAGCATCTTGTTTTGATAACTTTTTTTCCATACTAACTCCTAATTAATTATTCTTCGAAAAGCTGTTTAAATTCTTCTTCAGTAAGCAAAATCTCCCTTTCTTGCCCTTCATCGGAAATATAACCAAGCTCTGTCATATCGTCGATTATTTTTTCTGCTCGATTGTAATTCATATTAAATCTGTCAGCAATCTTATTAACACTTAAAATTCCATCCTCAAAAAAAGCTTTTAAAACCGAAGGAATGATCAAATCGTATGGCATTTGTTTTGATTGCTTGTCGTTCGTTTTGAATATTTGCTTATTTTTAATAATATAATTTAGCCCTGATATTATAGTTAATATTGTTGTAGCGATTAGCAGTACAAGTAAAACAATGTTTATAATTGTGTAAGGCAATCCTTCAATGGTAGGATAAAATTCAGCCACCATAAAAGCAAAAATCATATACAAAAACACGGTTACATCTTGAAATACTGCTTTTACCTTTCCCGTATAATCAGC
>CALVOH010000020.1 GCA_944350225.1 uncultured Clostridia bacterium
GACGTTGAAGGCACGACACGTGATTCTGTTATGACGCCATTTAAATTTAACAAAAAGACATATTATTTAGTTGACACAGCGGGGCTTAGAAGGTCGCGTGGAGTGGAAAAAGAATCAGTGGAAGGTTATAGCGTTTTGAGGACTATGAAGGCTATCGAAACGGCAGATGTCGTTGTGATTGTGTTTTCTGCCGATCAAAAGTTGACCGAACAAGATGTACGCATTGCAGGGTATGTTCATGAGGCAGGAAAGCCAAGTGTGGTTGCAATAAATAAAATCGATCTATTTTCTGGCGACCGAAATGAAATTATAAAAAACTTGGATAGAGATTTAGCATTTATGGATTATTATCTTCCAGTTTTTATTTCTGCTCTTAATGGCACAAAACTTGGAGATTTGATGCCAAATGTTTTAAAAGCTTATGAAAATTCGTCAAAGCGAATTAAGACAGGGCAGTTGAATGAGATGTTGTCTGATGCGCTGTTAAGTTTTGAACCACCAGCGAAAGGTGGCAAAAAAGCAAAAATTAAATATATCACAGAGGCGTCTACAAATCCGCCAACATTCGTTTTATTTGTAAACGAGCCTAAATTATTAAATTTTTCGTATTTGCGCTATTTAGAAAATCGTTTTAGAGAGAGAGTTGATTTTTCTGGCACCCCAATTAAATTTATAGTCAAATCCAAGGAGGAAGAATGATTTACTATTGGCTTATTCTTGTTTTTTTTGTTTCATATTTTATTGGCAATATAAGTTTTGCCAGATTTTTTTCAAGAAAATTTAAAAATGAAGACATAACAAAAAAGGGAAGCGGAAATCCTGGGACGATGAATATGTTACGCGTTTATGGGTTGGGTTATGCTGTAATAACGCTACTAGGTGATTCATTAAAAGCGGGAATTACTGCCTTTGTTTGTGGTTATATTTTTGAACCTTACGGTATTTCTCAATTGGCCTTTTTAGTAAGTGGCACTGCAATTGTTTTGGGGCATAATTTTCCCGTAATTTACAAATTTAAAGGTGGTAAGGGTGTTGCTAGTCTGCTAGGTATGTTCATGTTTAGTCCTGTTTGGTATGTTGGCCTAATTATGTTTGTGATATGTGCGCTATTTTTGTATTTTGTCGATTATGCTTTTATCGCTTCAATGATTTTTATTTTTTCAACGGGAATTGCTTGGATAATTATGCTTGCGTTTGTTCAACCACTTTGGTGGTGGATTTGCATCATATTGATAGTATTCAATCTTTTGTTGTGCGTGTTTATGCATAGGTCAAATTTTGTTAGGTTTTTTAAGGGTATTGAAAATAGGACAAATTTTAGAGAAAAAGTAAATAATATGTTTAGTAAAAAGAGTCATGAAAAAAATGAAGAAAACAAACCTGAAAAAGAGATTGTTGTAACCGAAGAAGAGCAAAAATTAGCAGAAGAGGAATTGAGAAAGGAAAAAGAAAAACATAAAGGCGAAAATATAGAATAATTTTTTTAAAGATAAACTTAAAGAGTGAACATATGCTTCACTCTTTTTTTATCTTAAAGTTATATTTTTTTTATTCATCACATAAGTTATGGTAACTTTGGAGGTCTTTTATGGAAAAGTTTAAAATATACGACGACATACGCGTTCGCACAAATGGCGAAATTTATGTCGGTGTTGTTGGACCGGTCAGGGTGGGAAAATCAACTTTTATCACGGAATTTATGAAAAAACTTGTTGTTCCAAACATAACCGGTAAATATTCAAAAGACAGAGCGATTGATGAGTTGCCTCAATCAGCTGATGGCAAAACGATTATGACGACTCAACCTAAATTTGTCCCTAATGAAGCTGTAAAAATAACTGTTCATGATGGCGTTGATTTGAAGGTTCGGTTGATTGATTGTGTTGGCTATCTTGTGAGTGGAGCTATGGGGCATATTGAAAACGATGCACCACGAAAAGTGAAAACGCCTTGGAGCGATGAAGAAATGCCTTTTGAAGAGGCTGCAGAAATAGGCACGCAAAAGGTTATGAAGGAGCATTCGACAGTTGGGGTGGTAGTAACAACTGATGGCTCGGTGACAGATATACCTCGACCTAATTACGTCGAAGCAGAAGAAAGAGTCGTAAATGAGATGAAAGAAAGCGGAAAGCCGTTTGTAATAGCACTAAACTGCAAATCTCCAAATTCAAATGAAGCAAAAAAATTAGCAACATCTCTTGAAGAAAAATATTCAGTTCCAGTTATAGCTTTAAATGCTGTAGAATTAAAAGAAAGCGATATCGATAAGGTTTTTGAAAAGCTGTTGTATGAATTTCCTGTTACTTCAATCAAAGTACAAATGCCACGATGGTTGCAAGCGCTTGATTTTGATGATGAGATAATTCAAGAAATCGCATTGGAAATGAAAAATTTTGCTAATGGCATGAACAAATTGGCTGATGTTGATAAGAGTAAAATAGCGTTTACAGAAAGTGATTCTTTTGATCCTATCACATTTTCAAGTGTCGAAATGAATGATGGGACTGTGAGATTTAGTGTTATTCCTAAAGAAGGGCTCTTTTATCGAGTGCTTTCTAAGGAATGTGGTTTTGAGATTCATGATGACTATGAACTTATGAATTATATCAAGGAGCTTGCCATAGCCAAACTTGAATATGACAAAATTAAAGAAGCACTTTCTCAAGTGCGTGAGACGGGCTATGGAATTGTTGCTCCTACCGAAAGTGACTTCGAAATCGCGGAACCAGAACTTGTTAGGCAAGGTTCAAAATATGGGGTTAAAATCAAAGCGAGTGCTCCAAGTTTGCATATTTTGCGAGTTGATGTTGCCACTGAGGTCACTCCACTTGTTGGAACAGAAGAACAAAGCAAAGATCTTGTTAGCGACATGGCATTACAGATCCAAGAAAACCCTGAGGCAGTTTGGCAAACAAATATTTTAGGAAAGACTCTGTCAGAGCTTATCGGCGAAAATATAAATTCAAAAATTATAATGATGCCGGCAGATGCACAGAAGAAGATGCGAAAAACTCTTGGACGTATTGTCAATGAGGGACGCGGAGGAATAATCTGTATTTTGCTTTAAAAAAAACGGCTTAGCCGTTTTTTGTTTTTTAGTTGTTTTTAGCCAAATCGTCTTCATATAAGTCATAGAAAGCTTTTTTTAGTTTTTCATTATTACTATCAAAATGACGTAATTCGTCTTTTGTATTTTTTGACAGTTGGTCGTTTCTCATGACATAAATTAGCCTCAATCTTAGAAAGTTTATGTCAGTGTTGTTTTTGTCACTTTGTTGGGCAAAAGACCTGTATTTTTCGCTTATTTTGTTGAAAAGGTAACCTTTGCATGCCACATCATCGCCTTCGTTTAAAAGTGGGAAAACATCGTTAGGTGTTTTAAAAGAACCGTGTATATTTTCATAATCACCATTATCATTCACGCATCTTATTAAAAGCCCATAAGCATTGTGTTTTGGAAGGACATATAATTTTGGTGATTTGATTAATTTGCCAGATAAAGAAACCGCGTTTGTTTTGGTCATCGGAAAACTATATTTGCAAAATTCAGCTTTGTTGAGTAAAACAAGCATATTAAAATGTTCATCTTCAAAACATGTTGTTAAACAACCATGAGAGAAGATATCTAGATTTTTTTCGAAAGCTTCTTTCATAAAATCAAACAAATCCTTGCAATATAAAACGGGGATATAAGTTTCTCCAGATCTATCTGCAATTTTTATAATCGATTTAAAATACACGTCGTTTTGCATTGTTTGCGAAAATTGTCCGTCATATATTAGGGGGAGTGATAACTTTTCCTATTATCCTTAATTTATTTAAGTCTTTCATCTGTTTAAACCTCGCTTTATTTTAGCAGTTTAGGTTTGATTTGTTAATATGTGTTTTTCACAAAATTTTAAGTGTTTGCATATAAAACTCACATGAAAAAAGAAGAACAAAAATTTACAATAATTTGCATAAAAGCTCCAAAATGGATGCGACCTTTTTTAAAGCCGTTTGTAAAAGACGATAAGCAACAATAAAAGCACGCTTAAAAATTTTGTTTGTGTAAACTAAATAAGTAGTTTAAATAAAATTTTTAAATATAGCGTGCTATTACGTTTTTAGGTCAAAAAAAACCTCGAAAAGAGGTTAGTTTGATTTTCTTGCTGTTTTAATGCACTTTGTGCAGGCTTTAACTTTCTTTTGTTTTCCGTCAACTTCTATGGTTGTCGTCTGTAAGTTAAGCTCAAAAGTTCTATTTGACTTATTTTCTGCGTGGCTGATATTTTTGCCAGCCATCTTTCCACGTCCACAAATTTCGCAAACTTTTGACATATAATCACCTCCGATATCTAATTAAGCAATGCAATTATAACATAAACTTATATTGTTTGCAACAAAATTGTTAAAAAATTTATTAAACTTTTTAAATAAGGTTAAAACGCTTGAAAATTTTTTTTTATTATAGTAGAATATTGTTGACCTCGAGAAAAAGGAGTCAAAAAGTTGACTGTTGATACAAACAATTATTATGGCAATATTTCAATCAGTGATGATGCTATTCGCGTCGTTGCTGGTTTTGCCGTGCTTGATTGTTATGGCGTTGTAGATCTTGTTTCAAAAACTTTTAGAGACAGCGCAAAAGAATTGTTTAATAAAGAGTCCTATTCACGTGGTATTAAAATTCATAATGTGGACAACCGTATTTTTATTGATGTTTACTGCATAATGAAATATGGTGTTTCAATAAGTGCCGTTTCTGAATCATTAAAGAAATCGGTGAAGTATAGTGTAGAAAATTTTACAGGTATGATTGTAGATTCCGTCAACGTTCACGTTGTCGGTGTTAGAGTGTAGGAGAGAACATGATTAAGTCAATAAATGGGCCTACTTTCCGTAAGATGATTGTGGCAGGTGCCAGCCTTTTAGAACAGAATAAAAAATATGTGGATTCTTTAAACGTTTTCCCAGTGCCTGACGGTGATACAGGGACAAACATGTTTTTAACAATGAAATCCGCCGTTAATGAGGTTGGAAAGTGCGTAAGCACAAATGTTGATGAAATTAGTGCGTCTTTTGCAAAGGGCGCATTGAAAGGTGCAAGAGGAAACAGTGGAGTTATCACTTCACAGATTTTTAAGGGGTTTTGTTCGGTTACGGCAAAATATAGTGAAATCACGACAAAGACTTTTGCAAAAGCGATGCAAGAAGGTGCCAACATAGCATATAAAGCTGTTACAAAGCCAAAGGAAGGCACTATTTTGACCGTTATTCGTGTTATGGCAGAAAACGCGGTAAACATTGCGAAGAAGACTGATAACTTTGAAACGTTTTTGAAAAAGGTTTTAGAAACAGGTGAAGAAATTTTAAAACAAACACCAGAAATGTTGCCAGTGTTAAAAAAAGCAGGCGTTGTCGATGCCGGTGGACGTGGAATTCTTATAATATTTACAGGCTTTTATAAGCTCTTGATGGGAGAAGAAAATCTTGATGTCATATTTGATGATGAAAAGCAACCTCAAACCGTTGATGATGTTATAGCTGATATCACTAAACTTGAAGATATTGAGTTTGGCTACTGCACTGAATTTATGGTTGTGCATATGTTTAAAAAGACGACCGAAGCAGATATTGACAAACTTCGTGAAAAATTGATGGGCATTGGTGACAGTGTGATATGTGTGGGAGATCTTTCACTTGTGAAAGTGCACGTTCATTCAAACGAACCAAATCGTGCAATTGGTTTTGCATTGGAACTTGGTGAGATTATCAATGTTAAGATTGACAATATGCGTGAGCAAAATAGAGAGCTGAAAAAGAAAGCGAATTCAGTCGAAGAGGTTAAAAATTTAGGGATTGTCGCCGTGGCTCCTGGTGATGGCATTTCCGCTATATTTAAAGATCTTTCGGTAGATGAAATTATTGTTGGCGGGCAGACAATGAATCCAAGCGCCGCTGATATTGCCGCGGCTGCAGATAAAGTGCCAGCAAGAACGGTTTTTGTTTTCCCTAACAACAAAAACATTGTTCTCGCGGCAGAACAAGCTAACGAACTTACAAACAAAAATTTGGTGGTTATTTCAACGAGGAGTGTGCCAGAAGGTATTTCGGCAGCTATAGCATTCAACCCAGATGGAACCGTTGAAGAGAACACGGAAGCCATGAATGACGCGATTAAAAATGTTAAATCTGGATCTGTCACATACGCAGTTAGGGACACGCACGTTGATGGATTTGATCTTACCACAGGTGAAATTATTGGACTTGACGACAAAGCGATTTTGGCAAAGGGTAATTTAGTTTCTCAAACTACCGAGGAGCTTGTTTCGAAAATGATGGACGACAATATAATGACAATAACTCTTTTCTACGGTGAAGACATAAAAGAAGAAGAAGCGCAAGCACTTCAAGAAAAGCTTGCTTCATCTTTCCCTGAATGCGAGGTTACAGTTGCGTTTGGTGGACAACCGATCTATTACTATTTGATAAGTTTAGAATGATTTAGCGATTTATAAAATCGCTTTTTTTCTTGATAAAATTCAAAAAAAGTGTTAAAATTTTGAACATATATGCAAAGATTAGATAAATTTTTGTTAGAAAACAAATTTTTTTCCTCTCGCGAAAAAGCTAAAAGTGCAATAATAGAGGGGAGGGTTTTTGTTGATGGTAAAATAAAGGCGCCTTCATATCAAGTAAGTGGCGACGAAAAAATTGAAATTAAAACTAGCGAAAATTATGTTTCACGGGGTGCTTATAAATTATTACGCGCGATAGACATGTTTGGTGTTAGTTTAAAAAATTTGATTGTTTTAGACATAGGAGCTTCTACCGGCGGTTTTACTCAAGTTGCTTTAGAAAATGGTGCAAAAAAGGTTTATGCGTTAGATGTTGGGACAAATCAACTTGATGAAAAGATAAAAGCAAATCCTAATGTAGTAGACTTGTCGGGTTGCGATTTTAGGGGCTCACCAAAGATAGATGATGTTGATTTTATTGTCAGCGATTTGTCTTTTATCTCTTTAAAATTGATAATACCTGAGATAATTAAAAGATATGAAAAAGACATTCCAATGATTTTACTTTTTAAACCACAATTTGAATGCGGGCGCGAGGTGGCAAAAACAAAAAACGGGGTTATTAAAGACAAAAAGATACACAAAAAAATACTGTTTGAGTTTGTTGAATTTTTAAAAAATTTAAATCTTAATATTTCTGGTTTTACATTTTCTTCAATAACGGGGAAGAATGGAAACATTGAATATCTTTTTTATTTGAACGGGGAAAGGCAATTCCCTTTTAATATTGAAGAAGTGTGCGATAGGGCTTTTGATACTCTGGCTTAAAAAATTATTTTATATGTTTGTTGTCAAATTTTATGTTTTAATGTGGACTTAAATTTTAAAAGAAAGTGACAAAAATTAATAAAAAATAATATAAAAATTTTATGAATAAAAAAATTTTGTCAAAAGAGGCTTTACTTTTTAATCTAAATTATTTTTTTTCTTATGCGCCACAAGTTTGTGCTGTTGTAAAAGCCGATGCCTATGGTCATGGATTAAAAGAGGTAGTTGAAATCTTGCAAGACAGGCCAAGTTTTTATGGTGTTTCAAATGTTGAAGAAGCCGAAAAAGTTGTTAAAGCTTGCCCTAATGCTCGTGTTATTATATTGGATCGTGTTGTCGATTTTTCGCTTGCTAAAAAATTTTATTTGACGGCAGTTTCTCTTTCCGACGTTAAAAAGGCTATTAAATCGAACTTAACGCATAAATGCTTCATAAAGTTGAGTTCAAATATGAACCGTTTTGGTATTAACTGTAAAGACGAAAACATGATGACTTCTTTAAAGGAGATAGTAAAAAATCATGATTTTGCAGGGATTTCTGGGCATTTTTCGTCGCCTAATAATAACAAAATTGCAAAAAAAGAGTATCTGGATTTTTTGCAGGCAAGACAGTTTTTAGATAAAAACCTACGTGTTTGTTTCGGTGGCAGTGGTGCTAAAACTTTTCCATGTGATATTTTACGTGTTGGGATAGGACTTTATGGCTATGGAGATAAGCACTTAAAAAAGGTGATGAGGTTGAGCTCACAAATTTTGCAATTAAGGTCATTAGAAAAGGGTGAAAGATCAGGTTATGACGGTTGTTTTAAAGCTAAAAAAAGAACAACTCTTGCGATAGTAGGAGCAGGATATGGAGATGGGTTTGATAGAAATAGTTCAAAAAAGTTGCATGTGAAAATAAATGATAAGCGCTTTGATATCGTCGGCATCATGTGTATGGATTGTTGCTTTGTAGATGTAACGGGGGGAAATGTCAAAGTTGGAAGCGAAGTAGAGATGTTTGACGATGCAATCGAAATGGCGAAACTCACAAAAAAATCGCCATATGAGGTTTTAACAGGATTTTCATTGTTTAGAGGAAAGACGATAAAAAGTTAGCAATTTTTAGCGTTAATGCATATCTTAAAGTGTGTAGACAAATCAGGAGGTAGGAAAATGTCTTTTTACATCAATAATACAAATCCTAGTCGTCCGGGCCCATTAATGGGCAATCCAATGAACGGGATTTGTGAAAAAATCTTGATTGAAACGACAAAAGTTTTTGATGCTTGTGTGTCACAGAGCACTGAAACGGGTATTGTTCTTGCAGTCACAGATTTAAATCCGGCTTCGCCAGCGACACCATTGACGTTCATTTCAGCTGTAAATGCTCCTAATGAAACTGCCAGTGTAAGCGATTTGGTTGTCGATAGGTTGGAAAGTTGTCCTAACTATGCCAATGTTAGCGCAACAATAACCGTCCCAATTATAGTTACTTATCGCGATGCTAACGGTGTTTTGGGGACGGGCAGATCGACAATCACAGTAAGCAAGAATGTTATTCTTTATGTTCCTCAACCTTCTGTTACTCCTATCAACATCACAGCGAGCGCGGTATTTTCAAGTGAAATTGGTGCTTATACGGCTGACAACACTTTTACAGTTACAGGTTGTTTGCAAGTGATTATGAGAGTAACAGCGGTTGTTGACGTGCTTGTGCCATCTTATGGATACCCTGTTATACCGCCTTGCCATGCGGGGACAGGTGTGAATGCTTGCCCAGGCTTATTTGATATGCCACTTTATCCAACAGCATCTGGCTCGGTCTCTTCACAAAGATTTTAACAAACTTTAAAACGCCTTTTGGCGTTTTTTTGTTTTGTAACTGGACAAGTTTTTGATATAATTTTTATATGAAAATAATTCACGTTTCAGACCTTCATTTAGATGGCGGATATAATTTGGTGGGCAGCGACAAAAATCGAATTTTGCGTGATGAGTCGTTAGATCTTTTTTCTCAAATTGTTCGATTTGCAAAGCAAAATGATGTTTCAGCTATTTTAATTTGTGGCGACCTATTTGACAAGATGTCAGTGCGTAAATCCACTTTTAGATTTTTAATTGATGAAATAAATTTAGCTAAAGAAATTACATTTTTTTATTGTTTAGGAAACCATGACCATGAATTGTTGTTTGAAGAAAACCTTCCAAAAAATCTTATTGTTTTCCCTACATATTTTCAAAAATACCAGTTGGGCGATGTGGTAATAGGTGGAGCAAGCTTGCAAAAAAATAGCGAAAATAAGCTCAATATCGATTTTGAAGAAGAAAAATTTAACATTATGATGTTGCATGCAAATTTGACAACATCAAAATCTGGCGAAGTTGTGAATTTAAATTTAAAAGACATCAAAAATAAAAATATTGATTATCTTGCTCTAGGGCATATACACATGAGGTTAAATGGTAAGATAGATAATAGAGGTGAATGGGTTTACTCTGGTAATGGTGGAAAATATGGTTTTGGTGATCACAAGCGAGGATTTGTGCTTATGCACATTCAAGATGGGAAAATAAGTTGGGAGCGTAAAGATTTTAACGTTTTACGAGAATTTGTTGAAGAAGAAATATTTTTAGATAATATAAGCTCTTTTAAGCAACTTGAAGGTGAAATTATGGTCAAGACAAATGAAATTGATAAAAAAAACTTTGTTAGGATAACTCTTAAAGGGGAATGCGATGAAGATTTTGATAAAAAAATTGATTTTTTGACAACAAAATTTGCAGATAGTTTCTTTTATTTTGAATTATTGGACGAAACAAAGATACGGATTGATATTGAAAAATGTCGCAAAGAAACACTTTCACTTAAAGCTGAAATGATAAATTTAATTTTAAACTCAAAGCTTGAAGAAAATCAAAAACAAACATGTATTAAAATAGGGATATCCGCGTTGCGTGGGGAGGAGGTGGAATTGTGAAGCTCCTCAGTTTGCATATAGAAAATTTTGGAAAATTGTCAAATTTTGATTATGTCTTTCAAGATGGTATAAACATCATCAATCAAGCCAACGGTTGGGGAAAAACGACATTTGCTTGTTTTTTAAAGGCTATGTTTTATGGAATGGAAAAAAGGGGACGATTAAAAGCTTATCTTGCAGACAGGTCTCGTTTTGCACCATGGCAAGGTGGCGTTTATGGTGGTAGTGTTATATTTGAGCATAATCAAAAGGTGTATAAGGTTCTTCGAACGTTTTCTCAAACGCCAGAAGGTGATAGATTTGAATTGGTTGATGTTAAAACGGGTAGCATAAGCCGAGATTTTTCCACTAGAATTGGCGAAGAGATTTTTGGTGTTGGAAGCGACACTTTTTCGGTTACAACCTTTTTTGGACAAGGGGAGTTGGAAGGCGAAATCAATGATGAAGTTAGAGCGTTTTTGACAGGAGCAAATGGCTTAAATGCAGATATGCAAGCAAGTGAAGGGGCAATAGGCAAATTGGATAAAAGCATTAAAAATTTAAAAAATCAAATTCCTTCGATGATAGAAATAAATCAAGTTCAAAATAAAAAAGAAGCATTAAATGAGAAATTGCGTGAACTTGAAGAAAATAAAAAAATAATCGCCGAGGGAATTTCAGTTCGTGAAGAAAAGTTGAACTCCTTAACAAACAACGTTGATCATTATTGTGATAATGAAATAATTGAAAAAGATGACAAAACAACAAAGCAGAGCCAAAGAACTGAACCGAAGACAAATAAGATATTAAGTGCGATATTTTTTGTCTTATTTATTGCTTTTGCTGTTGCGTGTGGATTAAGTTATTCAAATGTTATACTTTGTTCAGTTTTTGGAGCGATTAGCTTAATTTTAATGATTTTAAGTTTGATTTTTATTCTAAAAACACGTAAGTATTTTGATAAAAAAGATAAACTTGAAAATGAGATCTCTTCACTTAAACAGAAGTTGCACTTCGAACAGGCAGATGCAGAATTTGTTAAGCAAAGGGCTGATTTAGAGAAAGAGATCGCTGTTTTAGAAGAACGATTAGTATATATAAACGAACGGATTTTGCGTTATATAAATGAAGTGGAAGAAGTAGAAAACAACTTAAATTTTGCTATCAAACATAAGAAAGAATTGGAAGAGAAAATCTCTTTGCTTCTGCTAGTTAAAGATTTTATTTTAAAAGCAAAACAAAACATTTCAGTTAGATTTGTTGAGCCAATGCAAAAAAAATTAGTCGAGATGCTTTCTGTTTTAACGAATAAAAACATGCGCACACAAATAGATTTTGACTTTAACATCAAATTGGACACACCAATAGGATTAATGGAGAAACAATTTTTAAGCCAGGGATCAAAAGATTTGGTGGAGATTTGCAAACGGTTTGCACTTGTAGAAAGTGTTTTTTCAGACGTCAAACCATTTATTGTACTTGACGACCCTTTTGTCAACCTTGATGACGCTACATTAAATAATGCCATCAATTTAACAACGGAATTATCAAAAAAATATCAAATAATATATTTGACTTGTCATAGTTCAAGAGTTTTAAAAGCCTGATATTAAAGCATCTTTTAAAAGGCCACCGCTTTGCTCGTAGAAGGTCAGCGTGTTCGAATAAAAAAATCCTTGTTAATTTGTATAAAAAAAGTTCTCTTTTTTGAGAACTAATATGGAGCGGAAGACGGGGTTCGAACCCGCGACCTTTGCCTTGGCAAGGCAACGCTCTACCAACTGAGCCACTCCCGCATACTGATAGTATTTATGAGAAACATATGATTTTTGCAACTGCTTTATAATAATAGCAGAAAATTTATAATAAAGCAACTGTTTTAATAAACTTTTAAAATTTATTTATAAAAGAAAAATAGTTAGGTTATTAAAAAAACGAAACTTGTTTTCAAAATGAATTAAAAGCGCAGTTTTTTCATTTATCACGCCGGGGCAGAGAAAACTTGCATACTTGCAACTTTTCTCGACCGCCCGTTCAAGTCCCTTTGATTGTATTAAAAAAAACCGACATCACAGTCGGTTTTTTCCTTGGTGCTGGTGGTGGGACTTGAACCCACACGAAGTTGCCCTCTCAGGATTTTAAGTCCTGTGCGTCTGCCGTTCCGCCACACCAGCATATACCATATGATATTTACGAGTAGTCAATGTTTTTACATTGTTTTGGTGCACAGGACTTTAAGTCCTATGCGTCTGCCGCTGAACCCCTAAAACATCAAGCTGTTTTTGAACCAAGTACATTGCATAGGCAAATAAACAGAAGAGATTTAAGTCTTAGTGCCTTTTCATAATAACAAATTTAACAACAAAATGCAACTGTTTTTTAAAAAGATAATTATTTTTTTGGTTATCTTGCATTTAAAAAATTATTATAATAAGTTTTAAAAATAAAAAAAAAGCCAGACCGTCTGGCTTTTTTTTGTTGGAGGTACCACCCGGATTCGAACCGGGGAATGAAGGTTTTGCAGACCTTTGCCTTACCGCTTGGCTATGGTACCAATCAAATTAACACTTCTAAAATATCATAACCAAAAAGTTTAGTCAATTATTTTTATGCAAAAAATTTTTAAAATGACAATATTTTAATCCTTTATATCACTAAACATCCAGTTGGGCTTAAATGTATTATTTGATTAAACAAATTGTGCACAAGGAGTTTATGTCGTATTTTATAGAAAATTTAGCAATTTATAACATCTTTATACAAATTTGTAAAATTTTCGAAAATAATTTTACAAAATTATGCAAAAATAGTTTGCTATTTATTTACAATTGTGTATAATGTAGGTGATTAAGGAGGAAATATGACGGAATTTGAAATATTTTCAAAAGAGGAAGTAACAAAAATTTTGCTTGAGCTTGGTATACCTGCAAATTTGCAAGGCTTTCGCTGTTTAAAATCTTGTATTTTAAAGGTTATCAACAGGCCTTCGCTATTAAGGAAGGTTACTCGTGATCTTTATCCAAAGGTCGGTGAGGAATTTTCTATTGACGGGATGGTGGTTGAAAGAAGTATGAGGCATTCAACTGAAATCGGTTACAATAAGACAGGATTTAAAGCATTGTCCAATCTTTTTAATGCTGATGTAAAGTGGAATTATAAACCCACTAGTAGTGAATTGATCGCTTTGATCGCTGAATACATACGTTTTGAAGCTGATAAAATTGGCATTAGTCAAAAACCATTTGACGCTTAGTAAACTTTTTTGATCTGTTAGCATAAATCTTTGCATGAAGATTTTCTTTTTAGGCATATCTGGAATTAGTATGTCTGCTTTGGCTGTTATATCGAAAAAAAGCGGGCATAAAGTTTTTGGATTTGATATTGATCCAAACAATAGAATATTAAAAGAAAATGGCATTGAAGTTTGTAATGAATTAAATTACGATCTAGTTGATAAATGTGATTTAATAGTTTATTCGTCGGCATTCAATTTAAATTTTCCACTAATTGAGTATGCAAAGACAAAACATAAAAAATGTGTGTGTAGAGGAGAATTTCTTGCATCTATCGCAAATAAATTTGAAAATGTGATTGCAGTGGCTGGATCGCACGGTAAGTCAACAGTTACGGCTATGATTTATAACATATTAAAGGTTTCAGGCGAAGAACCTAGCTTGCATGTAGGGGCATTTCTTAAATATAACAAAAAAAATTTTGAAATAGCAGGGAATAAATATTTCGTAACGGAAGCATGTGAGTATTATGAAAATTTTTTATTTTTAAAATCGTATCTTGGCGTTATCACTAATATTGAAGAAGACCATATTGATTACTTTAAAAGTTTTGAAAATCTAAAAAGATCTTTTAAAAAATTTGAAAACAATTGTGAAATAATCGTTTCAAAAACAAATTTAAAGTATAAAATACGCAATATCGACAAACTTGGTAGGTTATGTTTTGATGTGTTTGAAAATAAAAAAAAGCTTATGCGATTAAAACTCAATGTTTTAGGAATTTACAATGTTAAAAACGCTTTGATCGCTATTGAAGCGTGTCGGCATTTAAATATTGATTTATGGAAAATAAAGTTAGGGCTCGAAAGCTTTCAAGGGCTGGAAAAGAGGTGCGAAAAAGTAAAATCGATTTTTTCTGCAAAAGTGGTTGTTGATTATGCTCATCATCCAACCGAAATTAAAAGTCTGTTGCAAACAAGCGAGTTTTTGAAGGGTAAAAAAGTTTGTGTGTTTCAGCCTCACACATATTCGAGAACCAGAGAATTTTTAAACGAGTTTATTCAAGTGTTGACTAAATTTGATGAAATTTTTTTATTTAAAACGTTTCCTGCGCGGGAAGGAAGAGATCCATTTATTGAAGAAAAATTGTTGGCAGGTATATCCAAGACAAAGGATTGTGTGCTATTCTTTGACGAAAATGCCCTTATTAAAAAACTAAATGATTTTAATAAGGATGATACTATCTTTATTATTGGTGCGGGGGATTTACCAGAAATTCTGCAAAGCAAGCAAATCATTTGGAGATAGGCTTGTTTTTATTTTATAATTACTTTGAGGTAAAAAAATGAGAACTTATGGCACATGTGCCTATGGGGTGAGAGCTCCGATTATAAGGCCAAAAGATGATCTTGTCAAAATTGTCGCAGACAGTGTTTGTCAGGTTGTAAAAGAAAAAAATATTAAATTAAAACAAGGCGACATAATAGCAGTTACAGAAGCAGTTGTCGCGAAAAGTCAGGGCAATTTTGCTAGTATTAAGGATATTTCAAAAGACGTTCGTAAAAAGGTCGGCAAGGGCAAGGTGGGGCTAATATTTCCTATTTTATCGCGAAACAGATTTGCGTCGATTTTAGAAGGTATAATTGGAGGAGTTGACGAACTTGTTTTGCAACTTTCATATCCTTTTGATGAAGTTGGAAATCCACTTGTTTCGATCGATAAGCTGTATGAATTGAATGTTCATAGTTTTGATAAAACCTTTACAAGCGATGAATTTTACAAATTAGTTGGAAATGTAGAGCATCCTTTTACCGGAGTTGACTACATTCAAGCTTATAAAGAGATTTGTGGA
This sequence comes from uncultured Clostridia bacterium, assembly GCA_944350225.1. Taxonomy (GTDB): domain Bacteria; phylum Bacillota; class Clostridia; order Christensenellales; family UBA1242; genus Caccovivens. Next base: position 15,352 of record CALVOH010000020.1, read on the forward strand.
GATAAGGCGAAGATTATTTTGAGCAATGATCCTCTCGAAATTTTAAAATATACAGATGTTGTCATATGTGCAGACATTCATTCGAGGAAACGTAATAAAAAGTTGCTTCTTGCTAATGGCGCAAAAACGGTTATAACGCTTGATGAAATACTAAATAAAAAATCCTTATTGCATGGTTATCATGAAACATTTGGAGTTTTGGGGTCAAACAAATCTAAAGAGGGAAGTGTAAAACTTTTCCCGAGAGATTGTCAAAAATTTGTTGATAAACTTCAAACTGAAATGCAGAGCAGAACGGGTGTAAAGATCGAGTGCATGGTTTATGGTGATGGAGCTTTTAAAGATCCGGTGGGTGGCATTTGGGAGTTAGCAGATCCTGTTGTGAGCCCTGCATTTACTAGTGGTCTTCAAGGGACACCAAATGAGATTAAATTTAAGTTTGTCGCGGACAATGATCTTGCCAAAGTAAAGGGCGGCGAGGCAGAGGAACAAATGAAAGAGATTATCGCTAAAAAGGGCAAATTAGAAAAAGATGAAAAACTTGCCCTTGGCACTACACCTAGAAAAATTTCCGATTTAGTTGGCTCTCTCTGTGATTTAGTCAGTGGGAGTGGAGATAAAGAGACACCGATTGTTTTAATTACCGGATATTTTGACAATTATGCAACAGAATAAAAAGAAGGAGAAATGCTATGAATAAAAATTTTGATGCACTTTTTACGCCGTGGAAAATTGGAGATTTGGAAATTAAAAACAGAATTGTTGTTTGCCCTATGGGCGGAACATCGCTGTTTGGTTGGATGGAAAGACACCATTTTGATAAAGATGCAGCAAACTTTTTTATGAATTTAGCGAAAAATGAAGCAGGGTTAATAATTCCTGGCATTGCTCCACTTAGAAATTTAATGGGCGGTAGCTGGCTTTATAAAAGCAAACGCTCTTTTAAAAAGTTGAAAAAATATATGGACGAGATTCATAAAACAGGGGCAAAACTTTTTATTCAACTTACAGCTGGATTTGGCCGTTCTTT
>CALVOH010000021.1 GCA_944350225.1 uncultured Clostridia bacterium
TCATAAACCATACGTTGAATTGTAACACCAGTATATTTTCGATTTTGCATAAGTGCCGTTTGAATAGGTGTCGCGCCTCTTAAATCTGGCAAAAGAGATGGATGAACATTTATGCCAAGCCCAAGTTCTAAAAACTCTCGCGACAAGATTTGCCCAAAAGAAGCGGTAACAAAAATATCAAAATCCAATTTTTTGATATCATCTATATGCTGATTGACTTTTTCGAACTACAAAACTTTTAAGCCTTTTTCTAGTGCGAAAGTCTTCGCCTGTGGCATATGCATTTTGCCTCCACGATCGGCCTTACGATCTGGTTGACAAATTACAGCGACAATATCATACTTCGCTTTATACAAACATTCCAAAATATTTTTAGCAAACAGTGGTGAACCTAAAAACAAGATTTTCATTTTTTCCCATACTTATTAAAATATTTTTCATTATTTTTACTTTTATCTACATACAAAATGCCATTTAAATGATCAATTTCGTGACTTGCACAACGAGCAAAATACTTTTCACCGGTGATCACAATTTCATAACCATATCTATCTTTGGCTTTTACCGTAACTTTTGCTGGTCGTTTTACAATATCTGAAAAGTTTGGAACACTTAAACAGCCTTCTTCCTCCTCTTGCTCGCCTTCACTTGAAACAATTATGGGATTTATCAACTCGTAAAAACTTCCACCAAGGTCCATAATAACGACCCTTTTTAAAACTCCCACCTGTGTTGCTGCAAGTCCCATACCATTATTTGCATACATAGTGTCCCTCATATCATCCAACAGTTCAAAAAGATCCTCATCAAACTCGGTGACAGGTTTTGCAACTTTCCTTAACCTTTCATCGCCATATTTTAACACTTTTCTTTTTGCCATTTTCTCTCCTTAACTCATGCTTTCTGGATTGACCTCAAAAAACACGCTAGATTTTAAATTTTCATCTGTGCATTTAAAGATCTCATTTTCAATTTCATCACTATTATTTAATAACATTCTTATTACGACTTGATATCTATAAGAATTTTTGATTTTTTTTATGGGCGATTTCATCGCATCCATGTAAATTATATCATCAAAATATTTTTCTCGCACCTTCAACAATTTATTATAACACAATTTCAATTCATCACGAACAACATTTTCATCAGGATGAGCAAATAAAATACGAATAATTTTAGAAAATGGAGGAAAAACAGCAGTTTTTCTTAAATTTTCCTCTTTTTTGAAAAAACCTTTATAATCATAATTAGACGCAAATTTGTAGACATAATGTCTAGGCGAATAAGTTTGAAGGACAACTTTACCTTCGCTTTTACTCCTACCAGCCCTGCCAGAAACCTGTGTAATGAGCTGAAAACATCTCTCGGTGCTCCTATAATCTCCTCTATACAAACTTTGATCGGCATCAATTATTCCTACCAAAGTTACATCTTCAAAATCGTGGCCCTTTGCGATCATTTGAGTGCCAACCAAAATAGCAGGCTTGCTTTCACGAAATTCACTCAGTATCTTTTCATGCCCATTTTTCTTCGATGTTGTGTCATTATCCATGCGCAAAATTTTCACATTTGGAAAAATTTCTTTTAATTCGTTTACAACGCGTTCGGTTCCTACTGCTCCCTGTTTTATCTTTTCAGATCCACAATTGGGGCATCTGTCGAGAGTTCTGTATTGTTTACCGCAATAATGGCACTTCAATCTGTTGTCTTCGCGATGATAAACGAGATTTACATCGCAAGTTTCACATTTTGCAACATACCCACATTCTCTACACATCATAAAAGAAGAAAAACCACGCCTGTTTATAAATATCATCGCCTGCTTTTTTTCATTGACTACATTTGCTAAATCCGAAATTAATTGCGATGAAAAAATCCCTGAATTACCCAACCTAAATTCATTCATCATGTCCACAATTTGTATTTTAGGCAAATCCTTGCCGTTTGCTCGTGTGGGCATTTCTATCAATTTAACATTACCCTGCTTTGCTTGTTCGTAAATATCAACGCTAGGTGTAGCACTACCAACGACAAGCGGACAATTATTGTATTCAGCTCTAAATTTAGCAATCTCAAAAGTGTCATATCTGGGATTTGATTCTGAAATATATGATTGTTCATGTTGCTCATCGATGATTATTATCCCAATTCTGTCCAGAGGCGCAAATATCGCTGACCTCGCTCCAACCACCACACGAGCCTCGCCCGAAAACAACCTTTTCCATTCATCAAATCTCTCCCCGGCAGAAAGACTGCTATGTAGAACAGCGACATTTTCGCCAAAACGGGATTTAAAAGCAGACATAACTTGTGGTGTTAGTGATATTTCAGGCACGAGCATGATCGCATTTTTATCTTTTTCTAAAACACGGGCAATCAAATTCATGTAAACCTCGGTTTTGCCACTGCCAGTTACGCCATGTAAAAGATAAACTCCGTTTTCAACCACTGAATTTACTGCATTTTTCTGTAAATCATTTAAAACTATTTTCTTCTCAACTGTTTGATTAGAAAACGGTTTTCTAAAACTTCTTTCAAGCTCGATTTCAACAATTCCCTTTTCTACCATCGCCTTTAACGCACTTTGGCCAAACTGCTTTTTTAAATCCAACATTTTGATTTTAGAATGTTTTTGCAACGTTTCAACAATTTTCTTTTGAACCTTTGCGTTTTTTACTTGTTCTGGCAAAAAGCTTTTAGAGAGTTTTACCCATTTTACAAAAAGTTCACGCACCTTACCTTCACGAATTTCACTCGGTATAAAAAGCTTTAAAATGCTAGTTAACCTCAAATGAAACTTTTTGCACATAAAATTCATTAGTTCCAGCATTTCGGGTTTTATTATCGGCTCTCCATCTAATTTGGCTAATATCGGTTTTATCTTTGAACTGTCAAATGAACTTTCTTGTTTTATGTCCACAACAAAAGCTTGTATCATTCTAGAACCAAATGAAACTAGCACACGATCGCCCTTTTGAACTTCCATCTCGCTTGGAATACGATAATCAAACACTTTATCAAGTGCTTTTGTATCCTGATCGATAATTACAGATGCAAACATAGAAAACCTTAAAAAAAACTATTGCTTTTCAGCAATAGAATTATAGCATAAAAAACAAAAAAAGTAAATCTTAAAGTGTTACCAACTTTTAGCAAGATAAATACTAAATTTCACTTGGCACAACCTTGCGCTGAAAAACCTCCTCGCAGGCAAGACTTATGGCTTTTTTATCCATATTTTCAAGTTCCAATCTATGCACGGTCGCGATCTCTTTTGCTCTTTTTGTTATGATCGTGCAAAGCACATATCTATTCCCCCCTGCATTTCTTACCAAATCGTCAATTGGTGGTTCAATCATCATAATATTCACCTCAAAATATAAATTACTCATGTATTTTAGCACAAAAATTTAAAAAAGTAAAGCATAAAAAACATTTAAAACTTTAAAAAATTAAAAAACAAGCCATTTAATCAATTTTAATATAATATTGTTAATATAAAATTTAGCAATATAAAAAAGCTGACTATCTGTCAGCTTTAAAAATTTTATTTTCTTGGATTTTTTATGTTCGCTTGTGCAGCTGCGAGTCTTGCAATTGGAACGCGGAAAGGCGAGCAAGAAACATAATTGAGTCCTGCGTTATGGCAGAATTCAACACTTGATGGATCTCCACCATGTTCACCACAAATTCCAAGTTTAATGTCAGGTCTTGTGCTTCTGCCAAGATCCGCAGCCATTTTTACAAGTTTTCCAACACCATTTTGGTCAAGTCTTGCAAATGGATCGCTTTCAAAAATCTTCTTTTGATAATAAACGTCCAAAAATTTTGCAGCATCATCACGGCTAAATCCGTATGTCATTTGGGTAAGGTCGTTAGTTCCAAATGAGAAGAACTCGGCAGTTTTTGCTACTTCATCCGCTGTGAGCGCTGCCCTAGGAATTTCAATCATGGTCCCTATTTTATAATGAAGATCTGCACCTTTCTTCGCAATAATTTCGTCTGCCTTTTTAGCCACAATATCACGAACATATTTAAACTCTTTTGAATCGCAAGTAAGTGGAATCATTATTTCAGGAACAATATCATATCCTTTGCTTTTCTTAACCTCGATAGCAGCTTCAATCACAGCTTGAGTCTGCATCTCTGCAATTTCTGGATAAGTTACTGCAAGACGAAGACCACGATGTCCCATCATAGGGTTAAATTCATGCAATCCAACAACAGTTTGCTTTAAACTTGCAAATGTCAATCCCATTTCTTTTGCCAAAGCTTTTATTTCATCGTCTGTGTGAGGCAAAAATTCATGAAGAGGTGGATCCAAAAATCTAATTGTAACAGGTCTGCCCTGCATAGCAGTATAAAGACCTTTAAAATCTTTCTTCTGCATAGGAAGAAGTTTGGCCAATGCCTTCTTTCTTTCTTCTACCGTTGTTGCAACAATCATCTCACGAACAGCCATAATTCTATCAGCTTCAAAGAACATATGCTCTGTTCTGCAAAGCCCGATACCCTCTGCTCCAAAATCAAAAGCTACCTTTGCATCTCTTGGGTTATCAGCATTTGTTCGGACTTGAAGCTTGCGATACTTGTCAGCCCACCCCATAATAGTAGCAAATTCACCAGAGATTTTTGCTGGCTCTGTTGCAACGGCGCCGTCATAAATTTTCCCTGTCGAACCGTCAAATGAAAGCAAATCGCCTTCTTTGAATGTTTTTCCGTGCAAAGTAAATGACTTTTCATCATCAGCAAATTTTATAGCACTGCAACCTGCAACGCAAGCTGTTCCCATACCACGAGCAACAACGGCAGCATGAGATGTCATACCTCCACGAGCTGTCAAGATGCCTTGAGAAGCTGCCATTCCTTCGATGTCTTCAGGTGATGTTTCTAAACGCACTAAAACGACTTTTTCTTTTTTCTCTGCCATCTCTTTTGCTTTTTCAGCTGTGAAGCATATCTTACCACAAGCAGCGCCAGGAGAAGCTGGAAGAGCTTCTGCTAAAACCTTCGCTTTTTTAAGTGCAGACGCTTCAAATTGAGGGTGCAACAATGCATCCAGTTGTTTTGGATCAATCATGTTAAGTGCTTCTTTTTCAGAAATCATCTTTTCATTAACCAAATCAACTGCGATTTTTAAAGCTGCTTTTGCTGTTCTTTTACCATTTCTAGTTTGAAGCATGTAAAGTTTGCCTTTCTCGATAGTAAATTCCATGTCTTGCATATCATGGTTATGTTGTTCTAATTTTTTTGCTATATCAACAAATTGTTTATAAACTGCTGGATTTTGCTTTTTAAGTTCTGAAATAGGCATAGGTGTTCTTATTCCCGCAACGACATCTTCGCCTTGTGCGTTCATGAGATATTCACCATAAAACTCATTTTCACCAGTTGCAGGGTTACGGCTGAAAGCGACACCTGTTCCGCAATCATCTCCCATGTTGCCAAACACCATGGATTGAACGTTGACAGCTGTCCCCCATTCATAAGGAATGTCATGCATTCTTCTGTAAACGTTTGCTCTGTCATTATCCCATGATCTAAACACAGCTTTAACAGCTTCAATTAATTGAACTTTTGGGTCTTGTGGGAACTCTTTGCCAAGCCCTTTTTTATAAAGATCTTTAAATAGTTTTACTATTTCCTTTAAATCGTCAGCTGAAAGATCTTTATCAAATTGAACATGTTTTTTCTCTTTAATGTTGTCAAGAATTCTCTCGTATTTAGATTTGTCTTGCATCATAACGACGTCAGAAAACATTTGAATAAATCTTCTGTAAGAGTCATAAGCAAATCTTGGATTTCCTGTTAAAGCTGCGAGCCCTTCAACAACTTCATCATTAAGCCCCAAGTTCAAAATTGTATCCATCATACCTGGCATAGAAACTCTTGCACCAGAGCGAACTGAAACAAGAAGTGGATTTTTCTTATCCCCGAATTTCTTTCCAGTGATTTTTTCGAGTTCATTGAGTTTGGAATTAATTTGATTAATGATTCCATCATTAATTTTTCTTCCATCATTATAGTATTGTGTGCAAGCCTCGGTAGTAACAATAAAGCCTTGAGGCACAGGCATACCTAGTTTTGTCATTTCGGCAAGATTTGACCCTTTACCTCCAAAAAGCGCTTTGTTTTTACCATCGGCTTCTTTGAATGCATAAACAAATTTTTTCATAAAAATCTCCTTTTTTGTGTTACCTAAGTAGTATACAAAAATCGCTAGTTTTTTCAAAATAATTTTGCAATATTTTTACCATTATTTTTAAATTTTATTATTAAAAAAATATAACTAAGAATAAGAAAATAATATAAAAACATTATTGTCCCCACATGATTAAAACAAAATTATAAAAAATATAATCATTATCTTTAATAAAGAAATATTTCGTACATTGAATATATTTTTCAACTCCCGTAAATCCTGCAAATAAAAAACTCGGACAAACCGAGCCTTTCTAACACGTATAATCAACATTAGTTTAAAAATATAAAATCATAAATTCTTTTAAACCCTTTCCATCTGCTCACTATTATGATCCTTATAATTAGTGACTTGATTGCTATCACAAGTGATATACATATTTGCCAAATATTCATTAATAATCTTTTCTTTATCTTCATTTTTTAATATTTGTGAATTTCTCTTTTGTATTGCTTTAATATTTTGCCCTGTTTTTCTTCTTATAATGTCATAATATCTTTTTGCATTTATGCTAGATTTTTTTGTATACAAAGTCCTAACACCTACCAAAGTAGATTTATAAAATTGATCAAAAAGATTTTTGTCTTCAAAAACAAATTGTGGAAGATATTGAAAAAGTTCTGGATATTGTTCTACACTACTTAGATGCCTTGCAAGCATAAATTTTTTTACATCATTTTTTTCCATGCAACAAGAAGAGGAATAAAATTTTTTTGCCAAAGAAACAATATCGGTTTTTATAATCTTTTTAAACTTTCTATCTTTAATACTTTTTTTTATAATTTCCTTGCATCCAATTATGTTTTTCATAATTATTATCTCCTCTATTTTAATTATAACATGAATATAAATTTTGTCAATACCTATTTTATTTTTATAAAATTTTAACAAACGAAACTTGAACTAACGAGCAAAAGCTGGGGTGGCAGGGTTGACGCGTAAAAAAAACAAGCATACGGGCTTGTTTTAATATGTAAAGTGTTTTTTAATAACCATTTTTAAATTTTTTGTATTTTGATTGTTTACCTTTATGTTGTCATTAACACTTTTAACTTTAATAAATTTCCTTAGCTTTATTCTTTTGATAGATTTTGCGCTTCCCTTAATATACTCTCACCATCAACGCCAATTTTACAATTATATTGGTCTAACACATTTTGCATATTTTTTGCTTCTTCAGCCATTTCCGCTGATTTCCTTTTTTTATTTTCCTCTAAATTTAATCTTTCAGTACGTTTTTGTGATACTCTATCTTGGTATCTTTGGATTAATTTATTCATAAATTTTATTGACCCGTTTCTGCCCCTTGAATGTCTTAAAACAGCCTTATATAGTTCTGAAGAAATGGCTTTGAGCATTTTCAAATTTTTCTCTCTATCTACACAAATAAATCGTGGCAGTATTTCACAAGCTTCTGGGCGTTTTGTTAATAATATTTCAAAACAATTCATAACACAAGTTTCAAGTTTTTCTTTTGTCTCATTTTTTCTAAAGGAAAGATCATCTATAAATTCATCTAATTTAATTTTTTTAATAACAGATTCCATCAAATTTTGTTCATTTTTTGTTATTCTTGTTTCAGAAATAAATCTTTTTTTAAACCCTTCAAAAATTGCCTCGATCACTGTAGCCTTTTTGTTTTCATCTTCAGTAATAAAACTTGGTAACTCATCATATACATCAGGAAAAACTTCAACAATATTTAGAACATGCTGATAAATTTTTTCTTCATCCAACATTTTCCCATCATTATTTAAGCCTTTCATTTTTCTCTCGTCTGATATTTTAACTGCGCTTAAAAACTTGTGCACGACATATTCTGAGAACATTAAATCGGACGGTAAAGTAAAATAATATCCGGGATCCTCTTCAATAAGAGTACCTACGATCCTTGCCCATGATTTGCTGTCTTTAATTTCTAAATTTTCAACCTTTGGCTCTTGACCCAACACGTACACCTGCCAAGCAGCACGAGGTAAATTCATCTTCGTTAATGAAGGTTTCGTCAAAACCTTATTATTCTTTTTACTTTTACATATCTTTTTTAATTCTTTTGAATCCATTTTATACTTGGTCCTCCCTTTCTTTGTACGGTAGTACAATAACATAAAAAAAAACAATTGTCAATACCTATTTAAAATTTTTTATTTGTTTATTTTTTAAAGCAAAAAAATTTAAGTAATTTTCAATTTTTGTATAGAGTTATTAGTATGCTAAAAAAATTTGGTAAGACATATTAAAAATTCAAAAAAAAATATTAAATAGTTCTATCATTTATATTAATATCTAAATATTTTAAAGATAAAATATATTCATATGATCCCAATGCCGACAAAATATAATTTAATAAATTTTCAAAATTGCCAAAGTTACAATGGGTGGCAGGGTCGACGCGTAAAAAATTTTCAACAAAAAATATAGTCAAACAACAAAATCTATATACAAAAATAAAAGTTCTATCATGGATAGAACTTTTACACTTCATATGAAATTTTTAATTTATCTATTAAGACCTGTACTATTTCCACTTGACGTAGAAGTTTCAACATTTGGTGTGCTTGTTTCATTCACAGTAGTACCTGTAGCTTCATTTGTTGCAGTCGAGTTTACGTGGTCGGATTTGCTCTCTTTAGGTCTTTTTTTAACTTGAGTAGGTTTAGCCTCCAAGTTTTTCATAGCCGCTTTAATGCTTTCTTTCAAGTCACCGTTGGTATTCTTATTTGAGTTGGATTTCTTTGATGTCTGGTTCTGCGCAGGTACTTTATTGCTTTTAGCAAACTCATCTTGAATCTTTTTATTAGTTTCAGCAATCATATTTATAATTGCTTCCTTTCTAGTTTTCGTTTCTTCAGTAATCTCTTCTCCATCGCCATACATTAATGCTTCCGAAATCGCTTGCGTTAGTTTACTAATTTTTCCTTTATCTTTAAAGATATATTTTGGTAGCTCATTATATACATAAGGATGAACTTTAATTATTGCCAAAATATCTTCAAAAACTTTGTCTCTGTCTAATTCCTTCTGAACCTTCTCACCTGCCTGTTTTGCTGCGTCTTCAGCTTCAATCTTAGAATTAATACCTGCCAAATATTTATGAACTACATGTTCAGAAAGTTGCACCTCTGGTGGCAAAGAATAATAATATTTCGGATTATCTTCGACAAGAGTACCTACGATCCTTGCCCATGATTTACTGTTTTTAATATCTAAATTTTTAACCTTTGGCTCTTGACCCAATACATATACCTGCCAAGCAGCGCGAGGTAAGCTTATCTTCGTTAATGAAGACTTCTTCAAAATTTTCTTGTCCTTTTTACTTTTAGATTTTTTAATTAATTCTTTTGAATTCATTTTGTACCTCCCTTTTTTGTACGTTAGTATCATATCATAAAGAAAAACCGTTGTCAATACCTATTTTAAAATTTTTTTTATTTTTTTATTCGCGCTATCAAAATAAATTATATGTGGCAATTTTAACATTTACGAAGTGGCACTACTATGATTAAATTCTTCGGTAAAATTTGTTAAAAAAGCAAATTATAAATATCAAAAGCTTATACCATTTATAGTTAATATTTATTTAATTTAATGATAAAAAAATTAATATATATTAATTTGATATATACAGTTTGCTAAATTCTTAAAATTACAAAAACTATAATAAATAAAAAAACAAGCCCGTGTGCTTGTTTTTAGCCAAAGACGGGAATAAACTTGTTTTATTCCCCGCCCGAAGGGGTGAACCGTAGGTTCAAATCCTGCAAATAAAAAAACTCGGACAAACCGAGTATGGCTGGGGTGGCAGGATTTGAACCTACGAATGCAAGAGTCAAAGTCTTGTGCCTTACCGCTTGGCGACACCCCATCAATTGAATTTAAAGTAAATAGTAAATTTTGATTGCCACGACGAGTATATTAAGTGCAAAAGGTTAAGAGAAGAATTTTCGAATCGTCAAATCCCACTCCCCCCCCTAATTAAGATTTCGACCGGGACGTTCCGGGTTCGTCCGCAAGATGCGGAGCAAAGTTTGAAAAACTTTGCAAGCACCGGGTGGGCAAAATGCCATGCATTTGGTGGCCCACCCGGGGCTCGAACCCGGGACCCCTTGATTAAAAGTCAAGTGCTCTACCGACTGAGCTAGTGGACCTTATTCGGTATGATTTATCATGTGCATTTACGCAGTAATCTGCATTGGCTGGGGTGGTAGGATTCGAACCTACGGATGTTGGAGTCAGAGTCCAATGCCTTACCGCTTGGCGACACCCCATCAAGTGGCGTCAAATAAATATGGGGTGATCGAAGGGGATCGAACCCTTGACCTCTAGAGCCACAATCTAGCGTTCTGCCAACTGAACTACGACCACCATATGGTGCTCCCAGAAGGATTCGAACCTTCGACCTCTGCCTTAGAAGGGCATTGCTCTATCCAGCTGAGCTATGGAAGCCCGTTGGAGCGGGTGAAGGGAATCGGACCCTCGCAACCAGCTTGGAAGGCTGGGGTTCTACCACTGAACTACACCCGCACGCGTTTTGGCGACTAAGTAAATATATCATAATCGCCAAAATTTGTCAACGGTTTTACGTAATTTTATAAGTCAAAATTAAATTCTTTTAAGAATGATTTTACCACCTTCCATCAAAACTGCAATAGGCAGTTTTTTAATTCTTATCGCCTTTATAGTGGCAAGCGCGAATTGATAAGCGATTCTTAGTTCGCGTGTAGTCGGTTTTGAACCTCTTTGTAAGTACCCAATCACGAAAGGTCGTATTTCGGCAGGTTTAATCTTTTCACCTATTTTTTTACATAGTTTGTTTTCATCAACAATATTTTCTCTCAATATAATAGAAGTCGCTCTTTCTTTTGAAAAATTCTTTTTTATTTTTTCTACTATTTTATCTTCATCAAGTTCTTTATCCTCAGTAATTACGATATCTGGTTTTACAAGTTTTGCAGCAGCTTTAGCAATATTACCACTATGTCTACCCATGGTCACAAAAACACAAGCGCGTGAAAAAGCTTCCATGCTCGGCATAACATTTTTGAAAACATAGCGAACACTTTCGACAGCTGTGTCGAAACCTATGGAATACTCGTTATCTTCAACGTCGTTATCAATTGTGCAAGGCACAAACACTGCTTTAACACCTGCTCTTTCCATGTCTATAACAGCCTTCTGCGACCCATTTCCACCCAAAACGACCACTGCATCATATGCCTTTGCATTTTCAACTGCTTTGTCAAAGATTTGCTTTTCTTTAAACTCTGGAAACCTTGCTGATGTAATACAACAACCTGCACTGTTTGCATATTTGAAGGGATCAAAGTATCTAATAGGATAAATCTCGTTTTCATACAACCCCTTAAACCCCCTTTTGCATGCATAAAGTTCGTTGCCAAAGTGTTGTGCAAGTTTAGAAATAAATTTGTTCATTCCTGGTGCATCACCACCACTTGCTAAAATTAAAACTTTCATAATTTTCTCCTTTTATTTGACTATTTATTATTTGGTGCCCAAAGTTTAACGTTGTCAACCCCAAGCAATCCATATAATTCGTTTAACAAATAATTTTCAGCTTGCACTTTTTGGCAAAATCCAAACGGTCTATTATTTGAAGTACATTTTATCACAACTTCTGTGTCGCCCGGATATGCTTTTAAAGTGGAAGTTACTTTCGCAAAAAGATCAATATCTTTTGTGTCAAATTTCAAATATAATTTTTGATTTTGATCCTCTTTTCTTTCCTCATTTCTTTTTTTCCATGGTGTGATCTCCTCCGCCGTTACAGTTGGCGTGCCATTTCGCATGGATATTTTACCTTTCACCGATACGAGCGCATCTTCTTCAATAAGGTTTTTATATTTAGGATATACATTGGCAAATAGCGAAACCTCAATTATTCCATTTAAATCTTCAAGTTTGATAAAAGCCATTTCCTTGCCATCTTTCATTATCTTTCTTTTTTCAGTTATGATTCCCCCACAGGTTACTTTCATTCCATCATAAACTTGTTCATAAACTGCCTCATCAGCTTCTAAACTATCATTTTCATCTTCTCCAATTTCTTCTTCGTTGGGAGCCAACATATCAGAAGTGAGGTTGAATTTATCATAATAGTCCATATAATCATCAAGTGGATGCCCTGATATATAAATACCAACAATATCTTTTTCGAATTTTAAAAGCGTTTCTTTGTTATATTCTTTTATATCTGGCCAGTCAAGACTGTTAAATTCGTCTTTCATTTCAACAAATGAGTCAAACATAGAAAACTGCCCAGTTTTTTTATTTTTACTATCCCTAACAGCTCTATCAACAGCAACTCCGTAAACCGCCATAAGCTGTGATCTAAATTTTCCAAAGCAATCAAATGCGCCACTTACAATAAGACTTTCTAGCACACGTTTATTTAACACAGGAATTGATGCTCTTGAAATAAAATCTTCAAAGTTTTTAAACTCTCCACCTCTTTCTCGCTCTTTTATAATCTCATCAATAACAGTTGAGCCAACGCCCTTTAATGCCGCGAGCCCAAACCTGATATTACCATTTTCAGTTTTAAAATAAGTGCTCGATTTATTTATATCTGGTGCGAGAACTTCGATCCCCTCTTTTTTTGCAAATGCGGTATATTTTTTAACTTCGTCAAGATTGGTTATTCTGTTGTTAAGAACAGCTGTCAAAAGTTCCACTTCGTAATAAGTTTTTAAATAAGCGGTTTGATAACCAAGATAGGCATAAGCGGCGGCATGAGATTTGTTGAAAGCATATTTTGCAAATTCTGCCATCTTGTCGAAAACCTTTTCTGCGACCTCTCTTTTGTGGCCTAATTTGACTGCTCCTGGGATGTGCACTCCCGATTTTTCGTCATCGTATCCATCAACAAATTTTACTCTTTCAGCAGCAATTTTTTCGACCTGTTTTTTGCCCATTATTCTACGAATATTGTCTGCTTGTCCCAGTGTAAAACCAGCCATAACCTGAGTGATTTTCATAACCTGCTCTTGATAAACGATGCACCCATAAGTTACGTCCAATATACTTTCTAGACAAGGATCATCATATTTTACTGCACTTGGATCCTTTTTACAACGCACGAATTCTGGAATTGAATCCATTGGCCCTGGTCTATAAAGCGAAATCCCCGCTATAATATCATCCATACAAGTAGGGCCTAAATCTTTCATAAATCGCTTCATACCTGCACTTTCAAGTTGAAAAACTGCATCTGTTTTACCGGCAGATATAAGTTCAAAAACTTTTGGATCGTCATATTCCATATTGTAAAAATCGATTTCTAACCCATGGTTTTCTTTAACATAATCAAGTGCTTTTTTGATATCAGTCAATGTTACTAGCCCAAGAAAATCCATCTTTAATAAGCCAAGATGTTCGATTTCAATCATATCAAATTCAGTGACTATTTCATCGCCATTTCTTGCAAGTGGAACAAATGTGTCAACAGCCTCTGGGGCAATAAGCACTCCTGCCGCATGCATACCACAGTTTCTAGGCACGCCTTCAACTTTTATAGCCATGTCCACCATCTTTTTAATTTGAGGATCGTCTTCATAAGCTTGCTTTAATTCTGGAATTACAAATTTTTCATATTTTGGATCCTCTTCTCTGCCAAAATAATATTTGAGCACAGGTTCGTTCTTTTTTAAGCCATCTGGTGGAAAGTTTGGAATCTCTTTTGCAAGTCTATTGACATCAGCAAGAGGAACCCTTAAAACACGCCCAATATCACGTAACGCGTTTTTTGCTTTCATCGAACCAAATGTTACTATGCCGGCAACATGATCGGCGCCATATTTTCTCTTAACATATTCGATGACTTCACTTCGTCTATCTTTACAAAAATCGACGTCAAAATCGGGCATTGAAACACGCTCTGGATTGATAAATCTTTCGAAAAACAGATTATATTTAATTGGATCCACTTTTGTTATACCAATGCAGTAAGCCACCAAGCTCCCTGCTCCCGAGCCACGTCCTGGGCCCACAGGAATGCCGTTTTGCCTAGCATAATTGATGTAATCCCAAACAATCAAGAAATATTCAACAAACCCCTGTTTTTTAATCAATCCTAGTTCTTCTTCCATTCTATCTATAAGATTTTGTGTAATGTTTGGATAAAGTTTTTTTAGCCCCTCATATGCCATACGCCTTAAATATTCATATGTAGTCTCTCCTGTTTCAGGAATGTAATTTGGAATATAGTTTTGTCCTGACGGGAGCCCATATTTTCTGTTTATTTTTGAATTTTCAAACATAGATTTTGTTTGAATGATAACATCACATTTGTCAGCAATCTCCAACGTGTTTTCAAGTGCCTCTTCATAGCCTGGCAAAGCTTCCAGCATTTCCTCGTAAGTTTTATAATAAAACTCATCAGTAGCAAATTTGAGTCTGTCAGTTTCGTCAACGAATTTATGCATAGCGACGCACATCAAGGTGTCTTGCAATTCGCTATCTTCACGATTTAAATAGTGAACGTCATTAGTCGCGACCAATTTTATCCCCAATTCTTTTGCAAGTTTAGTTTGCCCTAGTATGACCTCTTTGTCCTCAGGCAAATTGTGGTTTTGAATTTCTATATAAAAATCCTCTCCAAAAAGATTTTTAAACCAAATAGCAAGATCGCGCGCTTCGTCAAATCTTCTTTGTAAAATAAATTTTTGTAGATGCCCCGCTAAACAAGCTGAAAGGCATATGATTCCCTCATGATATTTTTCTAAAAGTTTATAATCAATTCTTGGCTTGTAATACATCCCTTCAACATGTGCAATAGAAATTAATTTTAAAAGGTTATGATAACCAGTGTTGTTTTTAGCAATCAAAATCAAGTGACCCGTGTCCTCTCGACCTGTTTTGTTAAGATGGTCCTGACATATGTAGAATTCACACCCAATAATAGGCTTTATTCCCGCCTCTATGCATGCTTCATACATCTTTATTGTGCCAAACATATTTCCATGATCAGTCATGGCGACTGCGCGCCATCCACGCTCTTTGGTCATTTTAACAAGTTTTTTTATCCTTGCTAAACCATCAAGCAGGCTGTATTCTGTATGAACATGCAAATGGACGAATTCCTTCATTATTTCTCCTAACTTAATTCTTTTGCAATTTTTAAAAGCTTGTTGAGTCTATGATTTAAGCCACTTTTTGAAAGTTTTATTGATGAAAGTTGCAGTAATTCATCTAGACTCTCTTCGGGATTGGCTAATCTTAACATAGCCACTTCTTGTAAGTCCTCGTTTAAACTGTCAAGACCTATAGTTGATATGATGGTGTTTATTGCCGAAATCTGCTTTAAACTTGCATCAACCGTTTTAGATATGTTTGCGTTTATGCAGTTGACTTGCCTGTTTACTAGATTGCGCTTCTCACGATTAGCAATCTCCACTGAAAGAGCAAGCACACTTTGATTTGCGCCCATAAGAGCTAGCAAATCTTTCACAGCTTCTGCTTCTTTAAAGTATAACACATATGAGGTTTTTCTAGTAATAAGTTTAGACATTATTCCAAATTCGAACAATAAAGCTGATAAATCACTCAAAAAATCGTGATTTTTAGAAGAAAATTCAATATGATAACCGGTCGTGCTGGCTTTTTGCAGTTCCGACTCGCCAAGTTTGATCGCAGATGTTCCACAGCCAATATAAGCTCCTCTGATAAATGCCTTTTTCGTCTCTTCACTACAAACAACATTG
>CALVOH010000022.1 GCA_944350225.1 uncultured Clostridia bacterium
CACCAAAAACAAAATCAACACCCATTTTTGTGATTTGCTCAAAAAACCTGTCTGCGAGTTCGCTTCCCGAAATGCTTTCAATGGTTGGAAAATTTTCGACCCTTGGAGATTGAGAGATTTGTCCGCCCAAATTGCTCCTTTCTAAAAGCGTAACCTTTTTACCGTTGCGAAGTGCATACAGCGCAGCAGTCATACCTGCTGCGCCAGCTCCGATCACTATTAAATCTGTCATGCCCTTTTTCTTAACCCCATTACAAACCTATTTACTTCACTTGCATTGTCGTAAACGTCATAACCTTTACCATTTGGCACAAGCAAAGTAGGTGCCTTTTTAACGCCTAACTTTTGTGTCAAATCTTTGTTTTCCTCAGCATCGACAAGTCTATATTTTACGCCTGCCTTATCTAAGATAGCCTTTGCCATTTTACAATTAGGGCAAGTCCTTGTGGCAAACAACATTATCTCATCTACATCACTTTCTGCTGAAGAAACTGTGGTTTTTTCATTATCACAAGTACATTTCTTTTTCAAATGTGATTTCTCTAAAACATATTCTTGACGATCTTTAAATTCCTCCGCCTTGCCATCATTCCAGTTTTGAACTGGTCTGTAGTAACCTGTAATTCTGCTGTAAACTTCAGTTTTTTCTCCACAGTCTGGACAGGTGTAAACTTCACCAGTTATATATCCATGATTTTTGCAAATAGAGTATGTTGGAGAAATTGTATAATAAGGTAAGCGATAATTTTCTGCTATGGTTTTTACTAAATTTGCAGTCGTTTTCCAGTCGTCAAGTTTTTGTCCTAAAAAGGCGTGGAAGACTGTTCCTGATGTGTAGAGAGTTTGAAGACCGTCTTGTATATCAAGCGCTTCGAAAATATCTGCAGTGTATCCAACAGGAAGATGAGAACTGTTTGTGTAGTAAGGCGTTTTGCCTTCTGATGCAGTGATAATGTCTGGATAACGCTCTTTATCATGCTTAGCAAGACGATAAGCTGTTGATTCAGCAGGCGTTGCTTCAAGATTGTAAAGATCTCCGTATTTTTCTTGATAATCCGAAAGTTTTTCACGCATATGGTTTAACACTTTCTGTGTAAATTTTTGCGCTGATTCACTTGTCATATCTGCTCTTACCCATTTTGCATTTAGGCACGCTTCGTTCATTCCAACAAGGCCTATTGTAGAAAAGTGGTTGTTAAATGTTCCTAAATATCTCTTTGTATATGGATAAAGTCCTGCTTCCAAAAGCTTTGTGATAGTCTCTCTTTTTACTTTTAGTGATCTCGCAGAAATATCCATCATGTGATCCAATCTTGAGAAAAATTCGTCCTCATCTTTTGACAGATATGCGATCTTTGGCATGTTGATAGTGACAACCCCGACAGAACCAGTGCTTTCACCACTTCCAAAATATCCACCCGATTTTTTGCGAAGTTCTCTAAGATCCAAACGGAGTCTGCAACACATGCTTCGAACGTCACTTGGCTCCATGTCGCTGTTGATATAGTTAGAAAAATATGGCGTGCCGTATTTAGTAGTCATTTCGAAAAGCAGTTTATTGTTTTCGGTTTCCGACCAGTCAAAATCTCTCGTTATTGAATAGGTTGGAATTGGATATTGAAAGCCACGACCGTTGGCATCGCCTTCGATCATAATTTCAATGAAGGCTTTGTTTACCATTGCCATTTCTTTCACACAATCTTTGTATTTAAAGTTTTGCTCTTTTCCACCAACGATGGCTGGCAATTCTGCCAAATCGTTTGGCACAACCCAATCAAGAGTGATGTTAGTAAACGGAGCTTGTGTACCCCAACGTGATGGAGTGTTTACGCCATAAACAAAAGATTGAATGCATTGTTTTACTTCTTTGTATGAGAGATTGTCAATTTTAACAAAAGGAGCTAAATATGTGTCAAATGATGAAAAAGCTTGTGCCCCAGCCCATTCGTTTTGCATAATTCCTAAAAAGTTTACCATTTGATTGCAGAGCGTAGAAAGGTGTGATGCTGGCTTTGATGATATTTTGCCTGGAACTCCGCCAAGTCCCTCTTTAATAAGCTGCTTTAATGACCAACCTGCGCAATATCCTGTGAGCATTGAAAGGTCATGAATGTGTATGTCGCAGTTTTTGTGCGCCTGTCCAATCTCCTTGTCATACACGTCGTTTAGCCAATAATTCGCAGTCATTGCACCAGAGTTTGAAAGTATAAGCCCTCCAACCGAGTAGGTTACAGTTGAATTTTCTTTTACGCGCCAATCAGAAAGCTTTAAATACTTATCGATTGTGTTTTTGTAATCCATAAGAGTGTTTGAAACATCTCTCATTTTCTCGCGTTGTTTACGGTAAAGAATATAACACTTAGCAACGTTTTCAAAACCGTTTCTCATTAAAACCTTTTCTACAATATCCTGAATGTCTTCTACGCTTGGAAGTTTATCTTCAAATTGTTCAGTAAGTTCTAATTCGGCGATTTTTGCAAGTTTTCGCGCATCTCTTACATCTCCTTCTCCCAACGACATCATGGCTTTTACAATTGCGCTTTCGATTTTTGTTATATCATAGTCTACAACCCGTCCGTCTCTTTTAATAATTTTTTCCATAGCTTTTCTCCTTTTTAGTTGTTTTATGCATATTTGCATCTTGAACAAAGAATAGCACAACACTATATATTGTGTCAAACGTTTTTCAAAAATAATATATATTGTGTTTTTATGCATTTTAGAATAAAAATTTTGATTAACAGATTTTTGTCTTGTTTTTTCGCAATAATCATTATTAAAACATAAATTTTGTTTTATTTTTTTTGCTTTTTTTATCTACATATTGTTACTAATTTTCGCAAAAAATTGCAGTTTTTTGAATATTTTAAAATTTTTTTAAACGCTTTTTGCAACTTTTAACACGAAATATAGAGTTTTTAGTCTTTTGTTGTCAGCAAGCGTATAACAACATTATTTTTGCAAAACCTAACACGCGTCGAAGGAGGTTGACAATGAAAAAATTAAACATTTTGGCTGGTTCTCTTGCTTTATGTGCTCTTATTCTTCCATCAATAAGCAAATCGCCATCTGCCACATACAACGCGGTTGAAGAGGTTACTGTTCAAACTGAAGATGTAAACAAGTATGCAACGGTTTTTGGAGCGGGGGTGGTTACTGCATCACCTGATATGGCAACAATTTCTTTGGGAGTAGAAACACAAGATCAAGATTTGGAAAGTGCAGTCGATTTGAACAACACGACAGTGTCCGCAATCGTAGAATACCTGACAAGCAACAACATAGCAGAAGATGACATTAAAACTCAAAATTACACGATTTATCAAAAACATGATTACACTGCGAGTCCAAGATTTTTAGGTTATCAAGTTAGTTCAAATCTAGAGTTTGTCACAAACGATTTAGAAAACATCAGCTCGCTAATAACTGAACTAACATCACTTGGAGCAAACCGACTAAACGGAATAACATTTGGCTGTCAAGACATGAAGTCCTACTACAATGAAGCTTTAAAGCTCGCACTTGAAGACGCAACAAACAAAGCAAAAATCTTGCTTGGAGAAAATGTAACTGTTACTGACATTGAAGAGCAATATTCTTACACATGCGTTCCATATTCAAAAACCGAAACGATTTTGTCAAACGCAAAAAGTGTTATGTCTGGCAGATTTGAAATTGAAGCTAAAATCAAAGCCTGCTTTACCTTATAAACAAAATTTTAACAAACAAAACAATTAAAAACAGCTTTTAAAAAAAGCTCTATCAAGAGCTTTTTTTTGATTTATAGGACTTTTTAATCTAGCGAACTTTTTAATCTCGCCTTAACCTCTTCTTCGCCTAAAATTTGTATAAGCTCAAAAAGGTCAGGAGCGTCTTTTCTTCCTGTCAATGCGATCCTTATATGTTCGCAAGCTTTTGCAACATTGCCTGCAAACTTTTCGGGATTAAGCTTATACTGTTTATTGTCCAGCGCATATCCTAATTTGCCTGCAACTTCTTTTACTTTTGCAAACCATTCCTCTTTTTCTTTTGGAAAAGTAAATTCGTCTAAATAACTAGAAATAAAAGCATTGAATTTTGCCTTGTCCTCAATCAAAAGTTTTGGCTTGTGAAACATATAGTCGAAAGTATCTTCAATCATTGACCATTTGTAAATGTCCTTCCTTGGCTTTGGCCCCTCTCGGTCGATGTTGAAAACTTTAATTGCATATTCTTTGTTTTCAACAAGAAATTTATAAAATACTTTGTCATAATCTTTTGCCCAATTCAAAACGTTTTCATAAACTTGTTGAGCGCTCATTTTTGCTATAACGTTTTTTGATATGTCATTCAACTTAACAAGATCAAAAATAGGTGCCACTGTTGTTATTTCTTTTACACCAAACTTAAACTCTTGCCATGGTTTGTCGGGATTGTTCGCCCTCCAAATTTCAAAGCCGGAATTAATTATGTTTAGCAGATATTCAAGCACTGCTGTTTCTGGATAACCCTGCTCAAAATAATATCTCATGTCCGCCTCTTCATCGAAGCGTTTGGATATTTTTCTTCTGTTGCCATTTTCACCAATCTTACAGATTAATGGATTATGACAATACGTCGGGTGCTTAAAGCCCAATGCGTCAAAAAGTTCGAGGTGCGCTGGCGTCGAACTAATGTACTCTTCGCCACGCACAACAATTGTCGTCCCCATAAGAGTGTCGTCAATTGCGTGAGCGAATGCATATGGAGGGACTCCGTCGTTTTTTAAAATAACAAAATCCTTTGCATTTGCCTTCGCTTCAATTTCGCCTTTTATAAGGTCGTAAAATTTTATTCTTTCTTTGCCCGTGTTTTTCGTCTTCAACCTGATTGCAAATTTTTCACCATTTTCTATTTTTTGTTTTATCTCTTCGAAAGTCAAATTTCTGCAAGGGTCATATTCTTTCTCATCATCCTCATTAAATTTTGTTTCTCGCAGTTTGAGGACATCTTCTTTGCCTTCAGTTTTACGACAAAAACATGGAAAGGCTTTCCCTTCTGCAACTAGCTTCTTTGCATATGTTTGATAAATTTCTAATCTTTGACTTTGAACATAGGGGCCATAGTCACCTATGTCTACTCCATCTAAAGTTTGATATTCATCTGGCTTTATTCCAAATTTTTTTAAAACTTCATACACAACATTGACTGCATCTTTTTTTTCACGTTTAAAATCGGTGTCTTCTATGCGCAAGAAAAAAATGCCATCTGTTACTCTTGTCAAGTTGTAACTAATAAACATTTGAAAAAAATTTCCGATATGCATAAAGCCCGTTGGACTTGGCGCAAATCTAGAAACGACCTGCCCCTCTTTTAATTGCCTTTTTGGATAAAGACTTTCAATTTGATTAACGTCTTTTGCATTTGGAAAGAGCAGATCTGCAATTTTTTTATAATCCATTTTTTTCTCCCTAGATTAGATCTTCCAAATCTTCTTCTAACTCTGTCAACATTTCTCCATTTTCAATTTCTGTTGAAATCTTCTTAGGTGTTTCATATTTTACTTTTTCTTCCATTCCAACAAATGTGGTGTATTGACCTATCCACCTGAGTTTGATGCTTCCTGTTGCACCGTTTCTGTGTTTTGCAAGTATGAGTTCGACAACTCCTGGTTCGTCTTCGGTTGGCACATCGTTATATCTTTCCGGATTATGTAAAAACATAACAATGTCAGCATCTTGTTCAATCGCTCCAGAGTCTCGAAGGTCAGAAAGCTGTGGTCTATGCCCTTCACGCTTTTCTATGTCACGAGAAAGCTGAGAAAGAACGATAATTGGAACGTTTAACTCCTTTGCTGCTACTTTAAGATTTCTAGATATCTCCGAAATTTCTCCTTGTCTGTTTTCTCTTTTCTTATTGTCAGATGTCATCAATTGTAGATAGTCAATCATAATTAAGTCCAGCTTGCCTTCTTTGGCTTTAAGTCTTCTGCATTTTGAAAGGAGTGAAGCAGGTGTTGTCAAACTTGAATCGTCAATAAAAAGTTTAGCGTTTTCGAGCTGTTTAGTAGCAGTCCAAATTCTTTTCCACTCATCACTTGACATTTTGCCTGTCAACGCATTTTGCATAGGCACTTTTGCAATTGAGCATAGGGCACGTTGAGTAAGCTGTTCTTTGCTCATTTCTAGCGAGAACACCGCAACGCTTTTGCCTTCTTTAATTGCAACATTTGTAACTATGTTCATCGCAAAACTTGTTTTACCAACAGAAGGTCTTGCAGCAAGCAGTATCAAATCACTGTTTTGCAAACCGTTTGTAATATTATCCAAATCTCTAAATCCCGTTGAAAGTCCCCTCAAAGATGCTGGGTCTTTAGAAATTTTATCAAATTTGTCTATAACCGATTTAATCGCTCCGTTTGGTTTTCCTATGTGCTCTAATTGTGAAATTTCCTCTTTTTCAGATATACCATAAACCTCCGCCTCAGCAAAAGCTAGCACTCCCTCGCGGTCTTCATCGGAGTAGGCCTTTTCAATTATGTTTTGTCCACCTTTGATCAACATTCTTCTAACAGAATTAGTTTTGACAATGTCAACGTAAAATTTGTAATTGACTGCTGACGGAACAACATTCGATAAAAAGTTTATATAGTCGATACCTCCAACAACATCAATCTTCCCTTCTCTTTCAAGTTCCTCTGTCAAAGTTACAAAATCAATTGGCATATTTTTTTGAAAAACTTTGCTCATCGCTTGGAAAATACTTCTATGTGAATCTGTGTAAAAATCGTCTGGTTTTAACATAGACATTATTTCTGTTTGACACATAGAATCAATAATTAAGCACCCTAAAACTGCTTGTTCTGCATCTAAATTATGGGGCATCATTTTATAGTCAGGCATAATTTCTCCTTTTATTCAGAATAGATATCTTTCTTTTTAGGCTCCGATTCTTCCTTTTCTTTCTTCTTTTTGTCTATTTTAGCACATATGCCCAAAAACGCCAAATACATAGCGCCTGCAAGCACAACGCATATAATCATGTTCGCCCACTGGGGAATGTTTGTGTAAGCAATTAAAAGCCCTGCTACTAAAAGCGCAACAACGAAATAAGCTATTATAAACCACACAAATCTCTTCATAACTTTTTTCATTGGTCGCTTATCTTTTGGTTGCAACATAAAACCTCCTTTCAGTTTTCGCCTCTAAGCATTTTCCCTTTTTCACGAAGTCGCATAGTATGATCAAGGATGACTTTTCTAATCCTAATGTTTTTTGGAGTAACTTCCAGCAATTCATCGTTCGCAAGAAATTCGATAGCCTCCTCCAAGCTTAAAATTTTTGGTGGAACAAGTTTTAATGCCTCGTCAGATCCAGATGCACGCATATTTGAAAGGTGTTTTTTCTTGCAAACATTGACCACAATATCTCCACCTTTTGGATTTTGACCAACAACCATGCCTGCGTACACCTTCGTTCCTGGGCCAATAAACAGATCCCCACGATCCTGTGCATTAAACAGGCCGTAAACTATGGCTTCCCCATTTTCATGCGCAATCAAAGAACCAAACTCTCTGCTTTCTATCTCGCCTTTGTAAGGTTGATAACTGTCAAAAATTGAATTTATAACTGCTTCACCCTTTGTGTCCGTCAAAAGTTCACTTTTAAAACCAAACAGTCCCCGCGAAGGCACTAAAAACTCCATTTTCATCCTGCCTGTTTGTGGCATCATTGAAACAAGCTCGCCTTTTCTCTGCCCCATTTTACTCATAACAACGCCCACACAATCTTCCGGTACATCAAGATAAAGCCTATCTATTGGCTCACATTTTTTCCCGTCAATCATTTTAAACAATACTTTTGGCATCGAAACTTGAAATTCATAACCTGCTCTTCGCATGTTTTCTATTAATATTGAAAGATGCATCTCGCCTCTTCCTTTCACGATAAAACTATCAGCCGAATCTCCATCTTCAACTTTTAATGATAAATCTTTAACTGTTTCTTTATAAAGTCTTTCACGCAAATGTCTGCTTGTCACAAACTTTCCTTCCGTGCCAGCAAATGGTGAATTGTTGACCATGAACGTCATTTCAATGCTCGGGTCTGCAATCTTAACAAACTCTATTGGCTGGATTTTTTCTTCGGCGCATATGGTGTCACCTATCGTTACTTCCTCAAGTCCTGCCACACAAACAATCTCGCCAACATTAGCCTCTCTTACAGGTGTTCTCCTAAGCCCTTCGAAAACAAATAGACTGACTATTTTTGCCTTTTGTTTCTTTTCGTTGTCAAAATAGTTGCAAACGACTATATTTTGTCCCTCTTTTATTTTTCCTCTTGAAATTTTTCCCACAGCAAGTCTTCCTACATAGTCATTGTGTTCCGCTGACGAAATAAGCAATTGAAGAGGCTCATCTTCGTTGCCTTCCGGCGCTGGAATAGATTTTAAAATCGTTTCAAAAAGTGGCACTAAATTTTCGCCCATCTTGTTTTTATCCAAACTCGCAGTGCCATTTCTAGCAGAACAAAAGACAAAAGGCGAATTAAGCTGATCCTCATTTGCGTCAAGCTCTAAAAACAATTCAAGCACTTCATCAATTACTTCATTGATTCGTGCGTCTGGCCTGTCTATTTTGTTTACAACGACAACAACTTTTAAATCTAAATCTAATGCTTTTTGCAAAACAAATCTTGTTTGTGGCATAGGTCCTTCATATGCGTCCACCAATAGCAGAACACCATCCACCATTTTTAGCACACGCTCAACCTCTCCACCAAAGTCAGCGTGTCCTGGCGTGTCTATGATGTTTATCTTTGTCCCATTATAAACACATGATGTGTTTTTTGCCAAAATTGTTATTCCTCTTTCCTTTTCCAACGCACCAGAATCCATAACTCGATCTTCGACCACTTGATTTTCTCTAAAAACGTTTCCTTGCTTTAACATTTCATTTACAAGTGAAGTTTTTCCGTGATCGACGTGCGCAATAATTGCAATATTTCTAATTTTTTCGTTTGTCATATTATGATATTTCCCTTTATCCGTCTTAGTATATCACAATTTTTGACAAATTCAATAAAAAAAGAAAAGCTTTTAAACGCTTTTCTTATTTTTTTTCTTTTTTTTATCAACGACTACAAAAATGATAATGCCCACAGCAGAAACGAACAGCGCACCTGCAAGTGCTACCAAATACCACCAACCTCTGACGGCATTGACCGTGTAAAGTTCAAGGGGGTTTTCTTGTGAAAGATCCTCATATTCCACTTGCCAAACATGATAGTAAAGGCCATCTTCATACACATAGTCTGCGTTTGAGTGAATTCTTTTATGGGTCGTTCCGTAGCTATATACAAATGTCGGCTTTTCTTCGCTGTCAACAATCTCTTTTGAAAAGTGACTTATTTTCACATTATATAAAACGTCATAATAAATATATCCCACTATCTTACCGCCAGATTGCTGTGAAAAAGGAAATGTTCCCTTTGAAACATCGACATCTAAAAACACAGATTGATCCGTTTGTTCCTCATCATCACTTGACGTTGAAGGATGATAATATTTCCACGCCTCATACGAACCAAAAACAAAAGAAAAATTTACTGAGTCTGTAACTGAGTTATAAGCGACGTTTTTAATTTTTACCAAATCTCCGTTTAAAGAAAACTCCTCTATTGGATTTTTAAGATATATCTCATAATAATTTAAAAACATATTGTTCCATAATTGTGTTCGTATCTGGCTTTCCAAATCTTCTATATATTCATCAATCTCCTGTTGAGAGGCTTCGTGTTGTAGAAAATAATCTGTGTCTGCTGGCATAGAAAAAGCTTGTGTAACTCCATTTGAATAAGAAGAAATACTCATTACTATTGCATTTTTATTTATTTTATAATCTTTGCAACCACACAATGAAATGCACATTATAAAAATCAAAACAATAGGTGCTATCCATTTTTTCATAAGATTATTTTTATTCAATTTATTATCCTTTCATTCTCGTAAAAACAAATTTTAGTTTTTTACATATTGCACTTCGTGAACATCTTTGCTTGTGTAGTCTACGTATATGTTCCAATTTGTGTTGCCACAAGTTATGACTCTATCTGCTGAAATTAATTCTACATTTTCTAGACCTGACGGTGAAACGACGTGAGTAAAGATTGTTTGTCCGGTTAAACCTATAATTTCTTTTGCAATCAAATAGTTAAACATCGACGACGATCCTGTGTCAACCTTGCCAAGTGCGACCATGTTTGCTATTCGAACATTTGTCAAACTGTAAGCAACACCTCCTGCATTACCTGCCGAGATTGTCCCTGAATTTGATGCATATAATAATGATCCGCCTTGTTGATACAACACAACGCCAGTTGCATATGTTTGCTTGCCGACCGTTGCGTTAGACGACGACGATCCAACAAATGTTTTTGCAGAAATTGCGCCAGTATTGTAACAAAGTTCAATAGTCCCATATCTATTTGAAACTACGACGCCAGACACTAAAATTGAACTGTTGTCGTTTGATGAAGCAATTCTCCAATTCACCAAAATATTTCCTATATTTCGGCAATTATTCATGCTAGCGGACGTTCCATCATTGAATAATGTTATAGGACTTAAAACAAAATTTTGTGTGCCGTTTGGATTTGCTGACTGACGAATTTGAACGTTTGCCTGCGAAACGCAGTCGCTCATGGAGCCTTCATTTTTTCCAACAATTCCAGCGAAAGCCAACCTTGAACCGTTTCCAGAAATGTTTGTTTCAAAATTCACTTGAACTGCTACAACTGTAACTCCTGAAACACTTCCATTATTTTTAACGCTAAGCCCTGCTATTAATGTTGACTTTAACTCTCCGTCTTGCGTGCAAGAATTTTTAAACCCAGCTGTATAATCAAACCTAGCATTTAATTGAATGTTGCTGATGTTTCCGTCAGTTGTTATTTCTCTAAATAGAGAAGCACCTCTTTCAAAGTTTACTGTTGCGCCTTGAATATCAGATGAAAAGGAATCAATAACATCTGTCGAAGCAAAACTTATTGTGATAGTCTTATTGTTCCCATCATAATTTCCTTTAAAAGACTGATCAACCACAAATCCATTGACATCTTCAAAATTTAAATCTTGATTTTGCTTAAAGCTATAATATTTGTCATTATCTTGAACTTGCCCTTCGCTAGTTTTCGGCGAACTTGATGTGCCGTTTGAATAATAAACTATTACGGTCTGTGATTGATAATATTCATTATGATAATATTTTTTCTCTGCTCTATACGAAATGTTTTCGAAATCTTGTTCCTCTTCGATTATGTATGGATTTTCCCCACTTCCATCTCCCGATGAGAAAAGATTAAAGCTTAAAGATGATGCGCTATATTGTAAAGGTTCAGACAGCAAATTGTTTTTACCTCGATAAACTTGCACAGTAAAAGATAAGATTGTTCCAATTAAATTTGGCTCAAATGTCGCAGTAAAAATTCCTGCTTCATTTTCTCCTTCAATAGATATGTTTTCATAAATCCTTGTAGTTGTTGTTGAGGTCGTAACGCCTTGCGAAACAACATCGTGTTGAGATTTTATTTCAACCCTAAATAATATGTTTTCAGGGTCCACGTTTTCATCTTTTACAGTCAATATCTCGACATTTGAAACATGAACATAAACCGAGCTTCCAGAATAATCGTTTAGTGTGTAGTAACCATTATCTGGCGTGTCTTTTGAAGATATGTTTAAGAAAGAGCCAGCCTCTATGCCTTTAAATGCGCTAAATTCCTCATCTAAATAAACCACACCGTTGCTTTTTATAGCAAATCTTTGCCCGTCTGACGCAACAGCACTTAGTGGAACAAAATAAACCTTTTCTTCCGTGTCATCTAGTAGTTGTTTTTTCACAACAAAATATCTTTGTGCGAATTCAAAGGTTTCATCTTTTGCCAAACTTATTTCTGTTTCAAAAAACTGATTGTCCACCCATGACAGTAAACTCGTATCTTCAAGTATGGTTACATATGCTTGATCTTCACCTTCTTTATATGAATATGAGACTTTTGACAAATCCACATAATAAATCATTTCATTATAGTAGATTGGGAGCTTGCCTTGCATACTTTCGTCAGCGAACACTTGCACTGTTTCTCCTGCCGACACTCCATATGGCAAGAATTGAGTTCCGTCATTATAATAAGCAACAATATTGCTGTTGTTTTCAGAAACAGCTTTGTATTGGTATATTGCTCCATAAGTCCAATCAAAAGTTTGTGTCTGCTCATTAAAGTTAATCTTGTCTGCTTCAAACCAACTTGTTTCACTTAAAGTAAAACTTTGCGTGCTTTGAGCATTAAGATATGATGACGAAAGTGAAAGTGGTTTGACAATAAACTCAAGATATCCTTCCTCGTCAATATATTCGGTAATATCTATCTCCTTGGACGAAGTTTTTCCATCTAAAATTATTTTAATTTCGCTTTCACTATTTTTGAAAACTATTTCAAGATTGATATTTCTAGAAATTGATGGATAGTTGTTGTAATAATTTGCAAAGTTGATTTTATAATTATTGTTTTCTCTGCTTGTGGTGAAATAATCATTTGTCATATCCTTTAAAACATTGATCTGGCTGTATGATTGACCACCTAGCAAGGTTAAGTTTGATCTTAGCTCACCACCTGCTATCATTTCTCCGGAAGAATTGACTTTATAATTTATTACAGAAATTCTAAAATTGTAAGCACTGTCACTTAACAATTGCCCCGGCTGTGGAGTAAACGAATATATATTATTGGTGCAATCTATCTCTCCTTCTTCATGCAACAATTCTTTCCAATCGTTTAGTCCTGCAACAGAATATTCAACAATAAACTTTGTTTTTAGATCGCTTTCATTATTATAGCTCCATGAAAGCTCTCCATTTTGAATAGAAAGCGTGTCAACCTTTTTTGATTTTACAAAAAACTTGTCTGCGCTTAAAGTGTAATTTGAAATTAACTCTCCATTTAAAACCTGCCTACTAGCATTGCCCTCAAAAGTCGCTTGCGTGCTTAAATCAAATTTTTCTCCTTGCAGTGTTTCAATCTCTCCCGTATTTGATTCTGCATAAACATTTGCACGAATGTAAATAACGTATCTTTGTTCACTCGCCACGGAATCAACAAACAACGATGAGTCAAGATAGTTTTGTGAGGTGTAATAGGTCTTTGTGCAGTATTCATCTTTTGCCCAGCTTGCACTAGTTTTATAATATGTTTCGACTTGAACTTCGTAAATAATTTTATATCCTGGCGAAACTTCGTCATTTACTTCTTTCCAAACAACTGCTCCATCAACTATCTGAACTCCATCAGTTAAAGGAACTCCATTAAAACTTGTTCTGCTTTTATAATCAATCATCTTCGCAGAAATAGATTGAGCTGAGGATTGCAAATAAATTCTATCTTGAATGGCTTCGACATTAAGCACAAAACTGTTGAATTGTGAAGAGCTGTTTAAAACAAATTCTCCTTGATTTATTGTGTCGCCTGCTAAGGAAACATCAAACAATGTCGCACGATCTTCGGTAATTCTATATTTGTATTCATTAGATGTGGTAGAACTGTTAATCATTCCAGTCAGCCCTGGGGTGTGTAAATACGACTTCTCATTCGTTGTAAATGAAAGTGAGTAATAACTTGTGGCATTATTTCTCAGGATAAATGTCCTGTTTTCTCTTGTTGTAGAATTTATGTCTGTCATCAAAATTTTGCCATTTTGTGTTGTTAATTCCGGAGATGAAAGCTTGGTTAAATTTTCAATTCTATAAGATGGACTTCCAACATAAATGGCGTAATCCTCTCGCCAGCCCGGAGTACTAAATTCGATGTATTCGTAATTTCCGACACTCGAAGGATTGTAGCTTTGTGAGGTTTGACTTGCAGATGCTTTTATTATTTGATTTTGCTCGCTAAAATTTTCTAATTTATATTTTACAAGTGCATCATATGAAACGACGTCGCTTCCTATCGCGATTTTAAATCCACTCCAGTAGAAAACCCCTGAACTTAACCTCAACGTATCATAATTGAATGCGAAGAAGTAAACGTCTATTTCCTCTGTCTTGCTGTTAAGTGCTACACTATTTCCATTTGCATATATGTTAAACGTATAGTGCGTATTGCTTGCGCCTTCGCCGGCGTTTAATTCTTTTCCAATTCCCTGTTCATCATTAAGTGTAAGTTTGACAAAACTTCTCTCGCCCACATTTCTTACTTCAAGTTCTTTTGAAAATTCGTTTCCGCCAACAGCGGTACGCATCCAAGAACCTTCTATTTTAGCAATTTTAACAATCTCAGTTACTCTTTTGCCATTTTCATCGTGTCTAATTGTCAATGTGTAATTGTCGTTGCCCTCTTTTGTTTGAAATTCAATGTAGTAAACATCATCACTGGTAACACCTGTAAGCGTCATCGGTGAGCTTTCTACTTTGGCATTTGAAATTGCCAGCGAGTAATTGGAGCTTAACGTTAGTAATTCCTCACTACCCTCTTGTTGTATATAAATGTCATATTCCCCTGCCTGAATATATTCTGCAGAAACTTTTTCATACCTTTCGCTTGCTAAATTTTCTCCCATTTCATCAAACAATAAATCTTCATTTGCCACTCCTGTCCACTTATTTTCATCAGTCAACAACAAATATATTTCGTTTAATTGAGTTTTCTCGGTAGTGCCGTTCGGTAAATCAGCGAGAATAGAAGCAATTCCTTCTATAATAGATTTATTAAACATTCTGTCCCCCTCTGTAAAGCCGTCAAGAGGGGTGTCGAATCCCTTCAAAATGTTAGATGCCGACACGGTGGTTATATAAGCTTGCCCTTGCTCGTCAACAAATTTTAAATTAAATTGTAACTCTGCTAAATTTTTTAAGCTGAAACGGAATGGCTCTGTGTAAACCTTGTTCAATAACGCATTAACACTGGTCTTCAAACTTTCTTGAGAAGCGTTTGATATGTTGTTAATATCATTTGCTAGCTCACCTGCACCGGTAAAATTGATTGACATAACACCATTCGCAAGAGTAACGTTTGAAACATCTTTAATTTTTGAAATTTGTGCTGGACTTTCTCCACCAACATATGTTTTGTTGCTAGCCAAAACTTGCATTTGTGACGAGACATTTTGAATTGCGATATTGTAAGTCCCCTGATATTGAATATCTTCTCCTAAATAATAATTGCTTAGGACGTCATACACCTTTATTTCCTCAGTCGAGGTTTCCCCTTCAAATGAAATCAAAAATGCTGTTCCAGCGCCTTCACTAATCGACCATGAAAGATTGCCCAAATCTATGTTGATGCTGTCCGGTGCGACCAATTTGGTGTAGGAAATAGCCCCACTATATCCCATTAGAGAGAATCCTGTCGTCTGGTTGTCATAAACATATGCCACTTGAAGATTTTTTTGACCAGCGTCAAAGTTTTCAAGAAGAGACCCAACATTAATCGCATAACAAGCTTCGTTGTTCGCTCCGACCACTTCTGTCTGTG
>CALVOH010000023.1 GCA_944350225.1 uncultured Clostridia bacterium
TGTTATGAACCCTAACGATCACCCACATGGTGGTGGTGAAGGAAAGAGCCCAGTCGGCATGAAGTCGCCTATGACTCCATGGGGCAAACCGGCACTTGGTCTTAAAACTAGAAAGAGAAAGAATCCTTCTAACCGTTTGATGGTTAAAAGAGTAAATTAGGAGTTAAAACATGCAGAAAGAAATTAAAAAACCTTATGTTCATCCATCGCTTGTAAAAAAGGTTAAAGAGATGAGTGCGTCAGGCGTGAAAAAACCTATCAAAACATGGTCACGCTCTTCAACCATTTATCCTGACTTTGTTGGATTTACATTTGCAGTTTACAATGGTAAAAAACATGTTCCTGTTTATTGCACAGCTGACATGGTTGGGCATAAACTTGGCGAATTTTCTCCTACAAGAACATTTAAAGGCCATGCAAACAAGAAAGCAGCTAAAACTGCTACCAAAAAGTAAGGCGAGGTGAAAAATGGCAACAAGAATAAGACAAAAAGCAGAAAAAAGAGCTAAAACAAAAGACGTTAGACCTTTTGCAAAAGCAAGATACATTAGAATGAGCCCTTCAAAAGTTAGAATAGTTCTTGACCTTGTTAGAGGGAAAGATGCCCAAATGGCATGCGCTATTTTAGAAAATATGACAAACTCAGCTGCTGCAACATCTTTAAAGGTTTTAAAGAGCGCTATCGCAAACGCTGAAAACAACAAAGGGCTTGTTAAAGACAACCTTTTTGTAGCTGAAGCATTTGTAACACCTGGACCTGTTTTAAAGAGAGTTACTCAAAAAGCAAAAGGTCAAGGAAGCAGAATATTAAAGAGAACATCGCACATTACAATTGTGCTAGATGAGAAAAAGTAAGGAGGAGCATTATGGGACAAAAAGTTAATCCGATTGGACTTAGACTCGGAATAAACAAAGAATGGAACTCAACTTGGTTTGCTAAGAAACAAGATTTTGCTCCAAACCTTCTTGAAGATCAAAAAGTTAAAAAATTGTTAAGACAAAAATATGCTAATTGCGCAATTGCCAACATCACAATCGAAAGAATGGAAGGCAAACTCGTTGTAAATATCTTTACAGCGAAACCTGGTATGATAATCGGGGCAAAAGGTGCTGGAATTGAGACTATTAAGAAAGACGTAACAAAGGTTATTCGTCCTATTAAAAATCTTATTATAAACGTTAAAGAGGTTAAAAAGCCAGACCTTAGCGCAACTTTGATTGCAGAAAGCATCGCAAGTCAACTTGAGAAACGTGTTCAATGGAGAAGAGCTTTGAAAATGGCTTTGCAAAAAGTTATGAGAGCTGGCGCCAAAGGGTGCAAAGTTCAAGTAAGTGGCGTTATTGATGGAGCTAGTACTATCGCGAGAACAGAAAATTACTTGGAAGGAAATCTTCCTCTTCACACTCTTAGAGCAGACATAGACTACGGCACATCATCAGCTTACACAGATTACGGTAAACTTGGTGTAAAATGCTGGATTTACAAAGGCGATATCCTTCCTGCTAAAGCAACCGAAAAAGGAGGGCAAGAATAATGTTAATGCCAAAGAGAGTTAAAAGAAGAAAGGTTTTCAGAGGCAGAATGACAGGAAAAGCAACAAGAGGCAATACTGTTGCCTACGGCCAATTTGGACTTATGGCACTTGAACCATGCTGGATTAAATCAAACCAAATTGAAGCAGCCAGAATTGCTATGACACGTCATATCAAACGTGGGGGAAGAGTTTGGATTAAAATTTTCCCTGACAAACCTGTTTCTAAAAAACCTCTTGGAACTCGTATGGGTTCCGGTAAAGGTGGCCCAGAATTTTGGGTTGCAGTTGTAAAGCCTGGAAGAATTCTTTTTGAAATCGAAGGTGTTTCGGAAGAACTTGCTCGTGAGGCTATCAGACTTGCTGGTCATAAACTTCCTTGCAAAACAAAGTTTGTGAGAAAAGAAAATGCCCCAGCAGTAGAAGGTGGTGACAAAGATGAAAATTAATGAAATAAAATCGCTCAGCTCTGCCGAACTTAACGCAAGGCTTAAAGAGTTGAATATGGAACTTTTCAATCTTCGTTTTTCAAACGCTTCACGCAATCTAGCAAGTCCTGTTCAAATTAGAAACGTGAAGAGAGAAATTGCAAGAGTTAAGACTGTTATCAGAGAAAAACAGATGGCAGAGACAGGAGGAAAGGATGGAAGATAGAAATTCAAGACTTACAAAAATTGGTCAAGTTGTAAGCGCTGGAAAGATGGATAAAACAGTTGTTGTAAAGATTGTTTCCAGAGTCAACCATCCAATTTATAAAAAAGTCGTTAAAAAAACCAAAAAATTTAAGGTTCATGATGAAAAAAATGAATGCGGAATTGGTGACACAGTAATGATCATGGAAACTCGTCCGCTTTCAAAAGACAAGTACTATCGTCTTGTTAAAATCATCGAGAAAGCTAAGTAAGGAGGGATAGAAAATGATTCAACCTCAAACTAGATTAAAAGTTGCCGATAACACTGGCGCAAAAGAAATTATGTGCATTCGAGTGCTGGGTGGATCTTTTAGAAGAAGTGGTAACATTGGAGATGTTATTGTGGCTTCAGTTAAAAAGGCTATACCAGGCGGAACTGTGAAAAAAGGCGATGTGGTTAAAGCGGTTATTGTTCGTTCTGCAAAAGGCCTTCGCAGACAAGACGGCTCTCATATTCGTTTTGACGACAATGCAGCAGTTATCATCGACAACCAAAAACAACCAAAAGGAACGCGTGTGTTCGGGCCTATTGCTCGTGAACTTCGTGATAAAGGGTATATGAAAATTATTTCCCTTGCTCCTGAGGTTATTTAAGGAGGATTGTGATGAAAATGAACATAAAGAAAGGTGACCTTGTTTTAGTGATTGCCGGAAAAGACAAAGGTAAATCTGGCAAAGTCATTGAAACAAACCCAAAGGACAAAAAGGTGCTTGTTGAGGGCGTAAATATTGTTACAAAACACAAAAAGCCAAAGTCACAACAAGACAAAGGTGGAATAATCAAAAAACCTGCATTTTTAGATGCGTCAAACGTTCAAGTGATTTGTGGACAATGTGGCAAAGCGACGAGAGTTTCACACAAAGTCGTTGATGGCAAAAACGTTCGAATATGCAAAAAATGTGGCGCAAGTTTGGATAAAGAATTTGCAAAAACAGTGAAAAAAGAGGCAAAAAAAGCTGAAAAAGCTGTAAAAACTGTTAAAAAAGATGAAAAAGCAGTTGAAACAGCAAACAAAGAAGAAAGCCCAAAGGCAGAAAAAGTTGTTGCAAAAACAACAAAAAGCGCTTCCAAAGCGGAAGAAAACAAAACACAAAAGTCTGCATCAACTGTTAAAAAGACAGCTGGTGCAACAAAAACAACACAAAAAAAGTCGAAAACTGAGTCAAAGTAAGAGAGGATAAAAATGGCAAAAGAACAAAACAGAATGGTTAAACTCTACAAAGAGACAGTTGTGCCTGCACTTAAAAAAGAGTTTGGGTATAAGAATATAAACGAAATTCCAAAACTTGTGAAAATCGTTGTCAGCGCTGGACTTGGAGACGTTAAAAGCAATTCAAAAAGTTTTAACATCGCTCTTGAAGAACTTGCCGTTATCACGGGGCAAAAACCAATTCCTACATTAGCAAAAAAATCCATCTCAAACTTTGCTCTTCGTGAAGGACAAAAGATTGGAGCAAAAGTAACTTTGCGTGGTGAAAAAATGTATGAGTTTTTTGATAGACTAGTTGCTATTGCTTTGCCAAGAGTGAGAGACTTCCACGGCGTTTCTGAAAAAGCATTCGATGGACGCGGAAATTATTCGCTTGGCATTAAAGAACAATTGATTTTCCCAGAAATATCATATGACAAAGTTGAAAAGGTTAGAGGTTTTGATGTTTGCTTTGTTACAACGGCAAAGACAAATGCAGAAGCCAAAGCGCTTTTACAGGCACTTGGAATGCCTTTCAGTAGATAAGAGGTGATGATATGGCAAAAAAAGCATTAGTTCAAAAACAACAGAAAAAACAAAAATATGCTACTCGCGCTTATACACGTTGCTCACTTTGTGGCAGACCTCATGCTGTGCTAAAAAAATATGGCATTTGCAGAGTTTGTTTCAGAGAACTTGCAAACAAGGGTGAAATACCTGGCGTGAAAAAGGCAAGTTGGTAAAGGAGGAAATTATGTTATCTACAGATTCAATTGCAGACATGTTGACAAGAATTCGCAATGCTTTAAAAGTTAAGCATGCTGATGTTACTGTTCCTGCATCAAAAGAAAAGGCTGCAATAGCTAAAATTCTCCTTGACGAAGGATATATTTCAAACTTTGAAGTTAAAAACAATGGCAAATTTGACGAGATTTTTATAACATTAAAATATGATGTTGATGGGAATAGCGTTATTCAAGGTCTTAAAAGAATTTCAAAACCAGGTCTTAGAATTTATTCAGAAGCAAGCAAGCTTCCAAAAGTCATAAGCGGACTTGGTATTGCTATTATTTCAACAAACAAGGGCATCGTTACTGACCGTGTCGCACGTGAGCTTAACGTCGGCGGTGAAGTGCTTGCTTTTGTATGGTAAGGAGGTAGAGTATGTCAAGAATTGGTAATAAAGCGATATCTATACCTTCAGGAGTTAATGTGAGCGTCGACGCTGGCAAGATCACTGTTACAGGCCCAAAGGGAACACTTTCACAAGAAATTAGCTCTTGCGTAACTCCACATATTGAAGGTGGACATATAACTTTCATTAAAAATAATAGTGAACAAGAAACAGACGCAATGCAAGGATTGTATAGAGCTCTTGTAGCTAATATGATCAAAGGTGTTAGCGAAGGTTTCGTAAAGAGCCTCATCATCAATGGTGTTGGTTATAAAGCACAGGTGAGTGGAAACAAACTTGTTATGAACCTTGGTCTTTCTCATCAAGTTGAGGTGGAGATTTGGCCAGATCTTAAAGTTTCATGCCCAAGCATAACAGAAGTTAAAGTTGAAGGTATAGACAAGCAAAGAGTTGGACAATTCGCTTCAAACGTTCGAGACAAAAGACCTGTTGAACCATATCATGGCTATGGAATTAGATATAGCGATGAAGTGGTGATTAGAAAAGTAGGAAAAACATCAGGAAAAGGTAAGAAATAAGGGAGGAGCATATGATAAGCGTTAAAGATAAAAACACTGAAAGAAAAGTGCGTCATAAAAGAGTAAGAAAAAATCTTGTTGGCTCAGCTTCAAGACCAAGACTTTGCGTTTACAGAAGTTTAAGCAAAATTTATGCTCAAATTATTGACGATGCAAAAGGTGCTACACTTGTTTCAGCTTCTTCACTTGATAAAGATATTCAGCCTCTTCTTGCAGGAAAGACAAAGTCAGAGCAAGCCAAAATCGTTGGTGAGCAACTTGGCAAAAGAGCTATAAAAGCAAAAATCAAAGAAGTAGTTTTTGACCGTGGTGGATATATATATACCGGTCGTGTTGCAGCTTTGGCTGAAGGCGCTAGAAGCGCTGGCTTAAAGTTTTAGGAGGAAGAGGTCATGGAAGAAAAACAAACTAAAAAAGATAAAAAGATTGAACCTAAACAAAAAGAAACACGCAGACCTGTTCGTGAAGAAAGCGAATTTGAAAAAAAGCTTGTTTGCGTTCGACGTGTAACAAAAGTTGTTAAAGGTGGAAGAACTCTTCGCTTCTCAGCTTTAGTTGTTGTTGGCGACGGCAAAGGTAAAGTTGGCGTTGGAATTGGAAAGGCGGCAGAAGTTCCTGCAGCTATTGACAAAGCTGCTGGCGAAGCTAAAAAGAGCATGAAGCAAATAAGAATTGTTGACGGCACTATTCCTCATGAAATAATCGGAAAATTTGGTTCTTCAGAGATTTTGATGTTGCCTGCTAAACCTGGTACTGGTGTTATAGCTGGTGGATCGGCTCGTGTAGTGATTGAACTTGCCGGCATCAAGGATATTGTTACTAAAATACATGGATCTACCAATAAGATCAATGCTGTGAAAGCAACGATGAATGGGCTTGCATCTCTTAAAACTAAAGAGGAAATTGCAGCTCGTCGTGGCAAAAATCCTGAGGAAATTTAAGGAGGCACGATCATGGCTGAAAAAACAAAAACAATTAAAGTTACTTGGATAAAAAGCACTATTGGCTTTAACAAGAAACAAGCAAAAATAATTGAAGCGCTTGGCTTCAAAAAACTTGGGCAAACTCGTGTTTTGCCTGACAATGCTAGCATTAGAGGAAGCATTTTCGCTGTTAAGCATCTGCTTAAAGTTGAAGAGTAGTAGGAGGAAGCTATGCAAATAGGAAATCTTAAACCAGCTGACGGAGCTAGAACCAAAAAAGTTAGAATTGGTCGCGGTATCGGTAGCGGTATTGGAAAAACTAGTGGCAGAGGACAAAAAGGTCAAAACGCTAGAAGTGGCGGTGGAGTTAAAGCAGGATTTGAAGGCGGAAATATCCCTCTTATCCGTAAAATTCCAATTCGCGGTTTTAATAATTACAATTTTAGAAAAAGATATTCAACTGTTAATGTTGGCGATTTAGAGGTTTTAGAACCAAATACTGTTGTCGATATCGAATTTCTTTATGAAAATCGTTTTATTGGCAAAATAGAAGAGTATGGCTTGAAAATTTTAGGTAATGGAGAGCTTACAAAACCACTCACGATAAAAGCAAACAAAGTGACAAAAGCCGCTAGAGAAAAAATCGAAAAAGCTGGCGGAAAAATAGAGGAGTAAGCGAATGTTTAAAACCATTGTCAATGCTTTTAAAATCAAAGATATAAGAAGGAAGATGTTGCTAACCTTGCTTCTTCTTTTGATTTATCGCCTAGGGTGCTGGTTGCCTGTTCCGGGTTTCGACATTTCTGCAATTTTAGCGGCAGAAAACACAAACCTTTCAGGAGAATTTAGCATTTTTGGTATTATGAATATGATAAGTGGAAATGCCTTGCAAAACTGTTCGGTTTTAGCACTTGGCGTTTCACCTTATATCACAGCAAGTATAGTAATTCAGCTGTTAACTGTGGCGATACCAAAACTTGGAAGACTGGCAAAGCAAGGAGAAGATGGCAAAAAGAAAATAAATCTTTACACAAGGATTGCTGCACTCATTTTAGCACTCGCACAAGCGATTGGCATTGTGGTGACTTACAGTGAAGGTCTTGATGTAAACAATGCTCTTTGGGCAGGGGCTCCAACATGGTTGATTGGCGTTGGTGTTGTGTTGATACTTGTCGCAGGCGGTATGTTTACCGTTTGGCTTGGTGAAAGAATAACTGATTTGGGCATTGGCAACGGAATGAGCCTTTTAATTTTTGTTGGCATATTGTCTTCTTCAGCTGCAGCATTTGCACAAGCAGTTATGCTTGTAGGCCAAGACATAACTTACGTTTGGACTATAGTTCTCTATTTAGTTGCAGTTATTGCAATCTTTGCGTTGATCGTGTTCGTAGATGGAGCAGAAAGAAGGGTTCCTGTTCAGTATGCAAAACAAATTAAGGGAAGAAAGATGTATGGTGGGCAAAGCACGTTTATTCCTATTAAGGTGAACGGCTCAGGTGTTATGCCTATAATTTTTGCTAGTGCACTCTTGACATTCCCACAACTTATAATTTCCATTTTTGCGCCAGAGTCAACTTGGTATCAAGAATGGCTTGGCACAGGATCCTGGTTATACATTGTTTTACTTGCATTATTGATTTTGGCATTTTCATTCTTTTATGCACAGATCACTTTTGACACAGAAGACATTAGCAAAAGAATACAGCAACAAGGTGGTTTTATCACAGGTATAAGAGCAGGAAAACCGACGGCAGATTATCTTAAAAAAATCTCGCGCAGAATAACTTTCTTTGGCGCTATATACTTGGCTCTTATCGCTTTGATACCTTCGCTAGCATTTAAGGCGATTGGAGATAGTGTGGGCTGGGGCATCTTAATAAATGCATTCAGTTCGACAGGTCTTATGATTTTAGTTAGTGTTGCACTTGAATTTGACAAACAACTCGAAGCGCAAATGTTGATGCGAAATTATAAAGGCTTTCTAGATTAACACAGCTTTTCCGGTGGGGATAAAAAATTCCCACCGTCAAGCATATGTGGTTTTCAACCACAACCGCATTTTTTTTAAAAGGAAGGATTTAATGAAACTCATTCTCTTAGGCGCTGCTGGAAGTGGCAAAGGAACTATGGCAAAAAAGATATCCGAAGATTTTAAAGTCCCACAAATATCTACGGGCGATATGTTTAGAGAGATTGCCAAACAAGGTGGAGATCTTGGAGAAAAGGTAGCCAAACTTATGAGTAGTGGTTCACTTGTCCCAAATGAAATCACTTTTGAAGTTCTAAAAGAAAGGCTAAAAAAAGATGACTGCAAAAATGGTTTTATTTTAGATGGCTTTCCTCGATCGTTAATCCAAGCCCAAATGCTAAGAGAGCTTACCGATATTGACGCAGTGATTAGCATAGAACTCCCATTTAGCGAACTTGAAAAAAGGTTAGTTAATAGAAGAATATGTGCTTCATGCGGGGATATTGATAACGTGAGCTATGATGGTTATACGGGCGCTTGTAGAAAATGCGGTAAAAAACTGTTTCAGCGTGATGACGATAAACCTGAAGCAATAAAAACTCGTCTGGAAGTTTATAAAAAAGACGTTACACCACTTATAAACTTCTACGGTGATAAGGTGATGACGGTTTCTAGTTCTGGTTCTCCAGATGAAACCTATGCACCTGTTAAAACTTTTTTGACTAAATTGGAGGCGAAAGCTTGATTCAACTAACTCAATCCGAGATCGTTTTGATGAGAAAAGCTGGGCAAATAACAAGAGATGCACTCGATTACGCAAAAACTCTTATTAAACCTGGCATTTCCACGTTAGATCTTGACAATTTGGTAAAAA
This sequence comes from uncultured Clostridia bacterium, assembly GCA_944350225.1. Classification (GTDB taxonomy): domain Bacteria; phylum Bacillota; class Clostridia; order Christensenellales; family UBA1242; genus Caccovivens. Next base: position 8,894 of record CALVOH010000023.1, read on the forward strand.
AGTATATAATTAGTTGTGGTGGTTCGCCCTCGTTCTTGGGGTATGAAGGTTTTCCGGCTAGCATATGCACATCTGTCAACGAAATGGTTGTTCATGGGATCCCTTCAAAAGATGTCGTTTTGCAAGAGGGCGATATAATCAGTGTTGATGTTGGAGTCATTTATAAGGGCTACAATGGAGATGCTGCACGAACCTTTCCTGTTGGGAAAATATCCCCAGAAAAAGCAAAATTAATAGAAGTTACAAAGGAATGCTTTTTCGAAGGGATACGCCAATTAAAAGTTGGGGAGCGACTTGGAAAAGTTTCACATGCCATACAGGTTTATGCAGAAAAGCATGGATATAGTGTGGTGCGCGAACTTGTGGGGCATGGCATTGGCAAAAAGATGCATATGAGTCCAAATATACCTAACTATGGCAAAGATACTGATGGACCAATAATTCCAGAAAACGTTTGCCTTGCAATTGAACCTATGATAAACTTAGGCAAAAAAGATATTGCAATGTTACAGGACGGTTGGGGGATTGTTACACGAGATCGTAAACCATCAGCGCACTATGAAAACACGGTTTTAGTAACTAAAAACGGTGTTGAAATTTTGACCTTGTAGGTGAATATGAAAACAGGAAATGTCGTTCTGGCGTTGGCTGGAAAAGAAAAAGGCGAGATCTTTGTGGTCGTGAAAGTGGAAGAAAAATTTGCTTTTATTGCTGATGGAAAACATATTTCACTTTTTAAACCAAAAAAGAAAAATTTGAAACACATTCAAAAGGTTTCTAAACAATGTTTTTCTGAAAGTCTTATCGCCGAGGCTAATGACATCAAAATAGATGCCGAGATCAGAAAATTTTTAAAATCTCAAAAGGAGACGATATGTCAAAAGAAGATGTAATTGAATTTGAAGGCGTGATCGAAGAGCTTTTGCCAAATTCTACCTTCAAAGTTCGTCTTGTTAATGGTCATGTCATAACTGCTTATATCTCTGGAAAACTTAGAGTGCATTGCATTAGAGTTGTTGAAGGAGACAAAGTAAAAGTCGAAATGAGCCCTTACGATTTAACAAAGGGCAGAATAACTTGGAGAGACAAGGGTTAAGAAGGAGAAAATCATGAAAGTTAGAGCTTCCGTTAAACCTATTTGCGACAAATGCAAAGTGATAAAGCGTAATGGAAAAGTTATGGTTATTTGCCCTAAGGATGCCAAACATAAACAAACTCAGGGCTAAAAGTTAGGAATTGGAGGAAAAAAATGGCAAGAATCGCAGGTGTAGACCTACCGAGAGAAAAAAGATTGGAAATAGGACTTACTTATATTTATGGTATTGGCCCTGTTACCGCATCTAAAATTTGTGAAAAAACAAAACTTAGCCCTGATTTAAGAGTTAAAGATTTAACTGATGATCAGGTTGCTAAACTTCGCTCTTACATTGAGCACAATTTGATGGTTGAAGGTGATCTTCGTAAAAAAGTAAGCCTTGACATTAAAAAACTTAACGAAATGGGTTGCTATCGTGGATTGCGTCATCGTAAAGGATTGCCAGTTCGCGGACAAAGCACTCATAATAACGCAAGAACCAGAAAGGGTCCAAGAAAAATTGTTGCTGGATCATCAAAGAAGGGAAAATAAGAGGAGATAAAAGATGGCAAAAACAAAAGTTACTAAAAAGCCTACTTCTACAAGAGCAAAAACTAGAAGGTCAAAAAACATCGCTCATGGACAAGTTCATATCAAAACTTCTTTCAACAATACTATTGTTACATTTTCTGATACTGAAGGGAATGTTCTGTCGTGGTGTTCATCAGGCAAATTAGGCCTTAAAGGCTCGAAAAAAAGCACACCTTTTGCTGCTCAAACTTGCGTTGAAGAAGCTGCAAAAGTGGCTAAAAACCATGGAGTTAATTCCGTGGAAGTTTATGTTAAAGGACCAGGTAGCGGAAGAGAGGCAGCTATTCGTTCGCTTCAAAACTGCGACCTTAACGTGACTCTCATCAAGGACGTTTCGCCAATCGCTCACAACGGTTGCAGGCCTCCTAAGAAGAGAAGAGTTTAAAAGGAGAAAAGCATATGGCAAGAAGAATTGAACCAGACTGCCGTCAGTGCAGACGCGAAGGGTGCAAACTTTTTCTTAAAGGTGAACGTTGCACTACAAAAAAATGCGCTATGGAAAGACGACCTGTTATTCCTGGTCAGCATGGCAACTCAAAGAGAAGAGTTACATTTACTGAGTATGGGGCACAACTTCGTGAAAAACAAAAAATTAAAAGAATTTATGGATTGCTTGAAAACCAGATGCGTTCATACTATGAGGAAGCTGAAAGAATGCGTGGCGTAACTGGTGAAAACATGCTCTCCCTTATTGAAAGAAGGCTTGACAATGTCGTTTATCGCATGGGAATTGCAGGGAGCAGAAAACAAGCTCGTCAATTGGTCAATCATGGATTGATTACTGTGAATGGGAAGCGCGTTGATATTGCATCTTTCATTGTTAAAGCTGGTGATGAAATTTCAATCAAAGAAAGCAAATTAGAAAAACAACCTATTAAGTCAGTTAGGGGCTTGAAAGTTGTTATGCCAAAATGGTTGGAATTTAACACAGAAACTCTTAAAGGTAAAATTTTGGCATTGCCTACGAGAGAAGATATTGATGCAGACTTGCAAGAACGTCTTGTAATTGAGCATTATTCGAGATAATGGAGGGATAAAAATTATGATGGAAATGGAAAAACCAAAAATCGTTTGCGAAGAAACAGAGGGCGGTGCATTTGCTCGTTTTACAGTAGAACCTTTGGAAAAGGGATATGGCATTACACTTGGCAACTGTATGAGAAGAACACTTCTTTCTTCACTTCCTGGCTCAGCTCCTATAGCGGTTAGAATCGCAGGAGTTCCTCACGAATTTTCAACTGTAAGAGGCATTACTGAAGATGTCGTTGATATTATATTAAACTTAAAGTCTCTTTACGTTAAAGCAAACAACAGCGACAGAAATTTTATTTCTTTTCTTCGTATTAGAAAAACAGGCGCTGGTGAAATCACAGCGAGAGATTTTGAACCAAATGACGAAGTAGAAATCCTTAATCCAGATCTTCATATCTGCACGATGGACGACGGTGCGGTGCTTGATATGGACGTTATGATAGGAAATGGTAGAGGATATGTGCCAAGTAATGTCAATAAAACAAAATTTGATAATATTGACTTTATTGCTATGGATTCAATCTTTTCACCTGTTAAAAGAGTAAACTTTAATGTTGAAGCTACTCGTGTTGGACAAAGTGTTGATTTTGATAAGCTTGTTTTAGAAGTTCAAACAAATGGAACGATCAAAGCTACCGAGATTGTCAGCCTTGCAGGAAAGATTATGACCGAACATGTAGGTTTGTTTGTTGAACTTTGTGAAGAAATGGCAAACGTTGAAATTTTGGTTTCCAAAGAGGAAGACAAGCAAGTTAAAATTTTGGAACTTCCTATTGAAGAAATGGATCTTTCCGTAAGGTCTTACAACTGCTTGAAGAGAGCTGGTGTAAACACGGTTGAGGACATTGTGAAAAAATCTAGGGGCGACATGCTGAAAGTTAAGAATTTGGGCATCAAATCAATTGATGAAGTAATTCAAAAACTTGAAAGTTATGGGCTTTCACTTCGAAAAGACGAAGATTAAAAGGAGAAGACAATGGCTAACGATAAACTCGGCAGACCATCAAAAGAAAGAGATGCTCTTTTAAGAGGTCAAGTTACAGACCTTTTGTGGCTTGGTAAAATAGAAACGACTTTGGCAAAGGCTAAAGCTGTTAGGTCTATAGCTGAAAAACTTTTGACTGCTGCAATTAAAACTTATAAAGACAACGTTACTGTTGAAAAAGACATTAAAGATGAAAAGGGCGTTAAGGTAAGAAAAGAAGTTGTCAACGATGGCCCATCAAAGCTTGCTGCAAGACGCAAAATCATGGCATATGTTTATGACAGACAAGAGCAACGTGGTCAAAAAGAAGCTAAAACTGCATTTGTTGACAGAACAAAAGGCATCAATCATCCACTTCTTGAAAAGATTTTTAACGTTTATGCACCTAAATATGCTGAACGTGCTGAAAAACTTGGACAGGGCGGAGGCTACACAAGAATAATCAAGATCGGCCAACGTAGAGGCGATGATGCTGAAATGGCGATTGTTGAGCTTGTTTAAACTAAATATTTTATAGTTGAAATTCTTTCGAAAGAAAGAATTTTTTTTATTTTAAAAAAAGGTCGCTTGTGATTATTGTTTGGAGTTTACTTGCTTTAAAATTTTGCATATATAAGTATCATGTTAAGAAAATATGGTGTAAGTTTAAAAAAATATTGTTCGTTTAAGATTGGTGGTCGCGCGAAAAGCATCTGTTTTCCAAACAATGAAAAAGAATTTGTAAAAGAAATTACCAGATGTCAAAATAAAGGTGAAAAGTTTTGCATTTTAGGTAATGGAAGTAACGTCCTATTTTTGGACAGAGGTTTTGCGGGGAAAATAATTTCAACAAGGTTATTAAATAAAATTTACCTTCAAAATGATGAAATTTGTTGCGAAGCAGGAGTAAATTTAAATTTTTTGTGTAAATATTGCGCAGAAAAAGGTTTTATAGGTATAGAAAATTTGTTTGGCATTCCAGGAACAGTGGGTGGTGCTGTTGTAATGAATGCTGGCGCATACGGTTGTGAAATCTGCCAATTTGTAAAAAAAATAAAAATTTTAAAGGATCGAGAAATTATAGAAAAATCACCTACTAATTTTTCTTATAGAAAGGGTCCGCTTGGAAAAGATGAAATCTTATTGTCGGCAACATTTTCATTAGAAAAGGGGATAAAACAAGACATTTTAGCATCACAAAAATTAATTATGGAAAAAAGAAAATCTAGCCAGCCTTATGGTTTGCCGTCTGCTGGAAGTGTGTTCAAAAGAGGCAAAGATTTTTTTCCAGCAAAACTGATCGACGAATGGGGATTTAAAGGATTAAAAAAAGGTGGTGCTATGATTTCTAACAAGCATGCCGGTTTCATTGTCAATTTTGACAAAGCAAAAAGTGATGACGTGCTATATCTTATAAATTTTGTAGAAACATACGCAAAGGAAAAAGGGTATAATTTTGAAAGAGAAATTATCGTTGTTAAGTAGATATTTTTTTAATTTACTTTTCGTTGCTTGCAAAACTTTTTTAAAATTGTTATACTAAAACCAATCGAGAGGTTTCTATGATTTTATATGGAGATTATCATACACATACTATCTATTCTAATCCAAATCATGCAAAAGGCACAATTTTACAAAATGCCACTGTTGCTGCAGAAAAAGGCTTAAAACAAATCGCAATTACTGACCATGGATTTAATCACATGTTTTTTTCATTTAACAGGAAACTTATTCCTCAGGTGCGAGAAGAGATTTTAAACGCTAAAGAAGTTACAGGTGTTGACATCTTGTTGGGTGTTGAATCAAATTTGATTTCAACTGATGGACAAGTTGACTTAAAAGAATCGGATTATGATGATTTAGACATAATTTTAATGGGCTTTCATAAACTTGTAAAAACTCCAACTTTAAAGGATTTTTTGCAGTTGCAAGCCGTGAACATGCTCTCATCTCCTTATCGAGCAAGCGAAAAGAGAATTGCCCGTAACACATCTGCGTTTTTAAAGGCTTTGGATAAATATCCTATTGACATAATCACTCATTTAAATTTCGGTTGTCCAACAGACACGTTGGCTGTCGCAAGGCTTGCGAAGCAAAAGGGAGTTTTGATTGAATTAAATGGGAAGCACATAAACTTTACTGATGATGAAATATTGACTATGGCAGGGGAAGGTGTGAAGTTTATTGTGGATTCTGATGCACATACTCCATCAAGGGTTGGAGAATGTAACAGGGCTATTAATTTGATTTATAGATTAAATTTGCCGACCAATTTAATTGTAAATTTAGATAAACTTCCTACATTTCAAAAGAAAAGAGGTCAAAATTGAGCTTTTCACGAGAGACAAAACTGGAATTAATAGAAAATTCGTCCGAAAATGCTGACACGGCATTTGCATTTTTGTCAGGTCTTTTTCATGGATGTGGTGAACTCAGTAGAAGTAGTGATGGCGTGCAGATCTCCATTTTGACGGATTTAAGCGAACTTTATCCTCTGTTAAACAGACTTTGCCATATGCTTTACGGCGATTTTTTGGAATTGGATGTTGAAGATGATTATGTTATAAATAAAACAACATATTATCGTATAGTTTTTCCAAAGCAAAATGTTCAACAACTTTTGCAAGACTGTGGAATCACAACTGTCGAAGATGGACAGGTAACTTTAAATTTTGGAATTGATAGCAATGT
>CALVOH010000024.1 GCA_944350225.1 uncultured Clostridia bacterium
ATACGGAATTGCCTACCTGATTTACTATTTGATTAAAAGAAAAAATTCAAATTTTGATGAAACCAGCGAAGAAGTAGAAAATCAAATTGATGAACCTGTAAATCAAGAAGAAACTATTGAACAAACTATTGAAGAAAACGATGAAGATTTAAACGACGACGCAAGCGAAGACAATAATCAAGAAATTGAAGAAACTGAAAAAAACAATAGTAACAAAGAAATTGTTGAAAATAACAACCAAGAAGTTAACGAAGTAAAAAACGAAGAAGAAAATTAATTACAAGAAAAAAATAAAAAATGCGCATTTAGCGCATTTTTTTACTGTTTATTCATCTTCTTTCTTTATTGCCATCTCATTTTTTTTAAGTTCACTAACGTATTGCTGATACTTTTTCGATTTTAAATATGGTTTGCTAACTTCAAATGGTTCATCGTATGTTTGATAGTCAATTTGATAATTAACTAACGCACTAAAATTTACCTGTAAACCAATTATACTAGTATTCCCCTGTATATCGTGTTGAAGCATCATTCTTTCTAGCTCTCCTGTTTTTTTGTTTATTACAAAAGTATACGTTATATTTTTAAACATATTTGGTTCTAAAACAGGAATATAGGGCGTTATACCATTATAATAAGATAAAATATCTTTCGTAATAGCCGAACTATAAAGTTTTATTTGAACAGTTTTATACAATTTCGTCTCACTTGGATATCCAGAACAATAACTGTTTGCGCTAGTCAATTTTATGTTCAAAGGAAGTGAATAAAGTATATGAACTTTTTGAATAGCTTGCTCCTGCGTTAATGCCTCAAAGAAAGAATTTTGGTGAAGATTATATGTTCGTTTTTCTACGCTATTAGAATAAGTCATAACATAAAAAGAATTTATAGCATTATCAGTATTAATTATATTTACTGCACGATAATAATTCATAGCCGCGCCAAGTTTTAATAGCAAAGGGCTGACTGCATTTTTATCATAATAAAAATACAATTCTTCAAGAGACTCACCACCAGAATTTTCGATATTCCCAACTGCAAGTTGTTGTAATGTTAATCCTGTGGTTCCTCCTAAACCACCTGTTATTATAGAACTTATCTTTATCTCTCCCTTATAACCTGCGCTACTATACAACTTATTTAATGAATAGTTTACCAAACTATGTGGATCAACAGGCAAAATAATTTCATCATCTTCTGCGTTATTGCCAGATTGATCCAATTCATCTTCTTCTGGCAATCCTTCAAGAGGATCTTCTATAACTATTCCCCCATTATTTGCTTGTGCAGATGGAACGACAAACATGCCAACGCCAAAATATGTGGCAATCAGCACTAAAACAAATATTGTAATTATTGTAAATTTTGAACTTTTTGACATCTTCTTCAGCTTTTTTATTTGTTATCTCATTGTATATTATGATTTTCGTCATTTTTTTATTAATTTTGTTCTAGAGTTGTTTCTTTAGGAGAAATAAAATCTTGATATTTCGTAGAGCTCTCAAAAGGTCTGCTCACCTCAAAAGGCTTGTCCACAATTTGATAATCTATTTGATACTGCACAAGCGCTTTTACTTTGGCTTCGGAGCCCAAAACATTGACCCCACCCTGAACGTCATGTTGAACAATCATGCGAGCTAATTCACCTGTGTTTTTATTTATAACAAATGTGTAAGTCAATCCCTTAAAAAAGCCTTGATCAATAACAGGTATATCTCCAACAAGTCCATTATAATATGCTCTGCATTCATATGGTATTGCTGAATTATAAACTTTTATTTGAATTGATTTGTAAAGTTTTGTTTCACTTGGATATCCTGAACAATAACTGTTAGACGAAGTAAAAACCATTTGCAATGGCAAAGAATAAATAATTTTGTATTGATTAAGCATCTCTTCACACGATTTTACTTCAAATCTTGTATCTTCTCCAGTTAAATCAAAAGTTTCTTTCATTGCATCGCATTCTTTTGTCCCCACAAGATATGCGATAGTCTTTTCTTGGTCGCTTGAAGAAGCACTCGCGCCCTCTCCTGTTTCTGGAAAAATCGTATCAGGAGATGGATTATAATCCATGTAAATAGCTCGATACTCATCTAAAATATATCCCATGTTCAACATAAATGGACTAACACTGTCTTTATAATAGTAAAAGTAAAGCTCCTCCAAACTTTTACCATTACTGTGCTCCAAATTGCCTTTAATTAATTGTTGTAATTTTAGTTCAGCCAAACTACCCCAACTACCAGTAGCATTAAAATCAATTTTTATATCCGCCTTATATCCTGCACTGTTTCGTAAATTATTTAATGAATAATTGACCAAAGCAAGTGGATCAACAGGTAAAATAATTTCTTCGTCGTCATCATTAGAACCATTTGGTAAAGAGCCGTTTTCTTCATCTCCTGTAGGCAGTCCTTCGATCGGATTTTCTACAATCGTATTATTAGCCTGAGCAGAAGGCATGAAAAACATTCCGACACCTAAATATGTAGCTATCAGTAATATAACAAATATTGTCAGTATAGTAAATTTTACGCCTCTAGATTTTATCAATTTCTGCTTGTCCATCCTTTTATTATTATAGCGAATCAGCTAGTTGCACATTGCTGTTTATACGAGTAAAACTTTGAATTGTTCTCACGCTAGACTCAACATTTACATTAAGCCCGGAATAATTTAACTGTGCTGAAAAATTTTCATTCCTTATTATCTGCGTTATTGCGCCTGTGGCCTTTTGAATTTTGAAAGTAAATGAAATCGTGCTCCCATTATAATTTAAATTTTCCAGCTGACCATTAGAAAGCCAATAATTTTTATATCCTTGAGGTAATGATTTTACCTGCAACGCAATAGTGATTTCACGAAAAGTTTTGCTTTTATTATCATCACTTGTAACAACTGAATTGCTTTTAGTGATATTAAAAGGAAAACCCTGACCTTGAATGATGCCAAATTCTGTTAATACAGAATCCAAATTCGTTTGATCATTTCTAGTAGCTTGAGAAAGATCGTATGTTTGATTTGAATAATTGTAATCTGGCGTAATGGCAACTTGTGCTGCTCCGGTGTCATAATTTACATAAATTCCACGATAATAATTCGCTACTTGATTAGCAGCAACCCCCGTTGCATTCGAGTAGAAAAAGAAGTTTTCGACTGAAACGCTTTCTCCTTGAGAATTAACGCCTTTTTCTATTGTTCCGATAACATTTTGCACAACTGTCATGCCCATAGCTGTATTGGAAATACTTTGAGAAATTGAGCTTTGATAACCATCACCGTTATTTAGTAAATTAATACCTGCTAAAACAGCGTCTAGCGCTCCTGCTGGCATGATAAACTCTTTGTCTTCGTCTTCATTTTCATCATCACCCACAACTATTTCGGTGTTTTCATCATTTCCTATTTCAATATGTTCAGAATCTCCCTGTTGAATGCCCATTGCCTTGTCGTTATCAACAAAAAAACTCATGCCCATATAGCAACCTATAAGAGCAATGAGTATTATCATTAAAATATTATATTTCCATCTTTTTAATGTCATTTTGCGCTTTTTTTCAGCTCCTGTTTTATGTTATCACATATTAAGAATTTTGTCAACAATTATTCATTGATGTTGCAAATTTCACAATTAGCGAAAAAACTCGAATATTGTCAACGTATTCACATTATATTCAACATAATGACTTATTAGAATAACACGAAAAGAATGTTTATCACTAACAATATATTCCGCAACAAATTATTTCGCAATTATGTTTATAATTCTTGCTGGAACATAAATTTCTTTGACAATAGTTTTTCCTTCTAAACTTATGGCGATTTTTGCATCAGCTTTTGCAATACTTAATGCCTCCTCCTTACTTGCGGACGTAGGAATGTTTACTCTCGAAACAATCTTACTGTTGATTTGAACAACGATTTCAACTTCTGCCTTAACCAAATCTTTTTCATCGTATTTTGGCCATGTGCAATCTAAGATTTGAGATTTAAACACTCTTTCAAATATTTCACTTGTTACATGAGGAGCAAGAGGGTTAAGCATAATTAAAAATTGTTTTAATTCTTCTTTTGTTATAAAATTATCCTCTTTAATCTTCTTTACAAATATCATCAATGCTGAAATTGCTGTGTTCAATTTAAGATTTTCATAATCATCACTGATCTTTTTGTTCAAACTGGCAAGTTCAAAACGATGCTCATTCGAAATGTCGTCGCCCTTCACGATATCCTGTAACGACCAAACTTTATCTATAAACGAAGTTATGCCCTTTATCCCATCATAAGTCCAAGGAGTATTATCCTCATAACCTCCTAAGAAATGAAGATGCATACGAGTTACATCTGCCCCATATTTGTCAACAACTTCCATAGGAGAAACGCCATTGGCAGAGCTTTTACTCATCTTTTTCCCCTCGCTGTCTAAAACAAGGCCACTACCCATTTTTCGAATAAAAGGATCACGTGTTGGAACTGCACCGATTTCATACAAGAAGTTTTGCCAAAAGAAAGCATAAAGAACATGCCTTGTTATATGTTCAGTGCCACCTGTATAAACGTCAACTCCACCCCAATATCTAAGTTTTTCAAAATCTGCAAGAGCTTTATCGTTGTGTGGATCAATGTATCTCAACCAATACCAACTCGATCCTGCCCAGTTTGGCATAGTGTCGGTTTCACGCTTTGCGTCGCGCCCACATTTAGGACATTTGCAATTAACCCACTCCTTCGCTTTTGACAATGGAGAGTTGCCTTTTTGATCTGGTAAATAATCTTTAACCATAGGCAAAACCAAAGGCAAATCTTTTTCACTTAAAGCCACTTCACCACAATGAGGGCAGATAACAATAGGAAATGGTTCTCCCCAATATCTTTGCCTGTTAAATGCCCAATCTGTCATTTTGTAATTTACTTTTTTGCTAGCAACACCCATATTAATCAATTTTTCTGCAATTTTTGCTTTTGCTTCTTTCACGGTCATGCCAGTAAATTCTGCTGAATTTATAAGTCTGCTATTCTTAGGCAAATACTCGCCCTTTTCTACGGCATTTTTTGTTGTATCCCCTTCAATAACCTGTATAAATGGAATTTTAAACTTCTTCGCAAATTCATAATCCCTTTGATCATGTGACGGAACAGCCATAACGGCGCCCGTTGCATAGTTTGCAAGAACAAAATCTGCAATATAAACATCTACTTTTCGATTGTTTACAGGGTTTACAACATACACGCCCTCCACTTTACAACCTGTTTTTTCTTTTTGATCGCTTAGCCTATCAAATTCGCTTCTTAAAGCAGTTTTCTTGCGATACTCTTCAATCTCTTTCCAATTTGAAATATTTCCTTTTATTTTATCTAAAAGCTCTTTTTCAGGAGCAATTGCAACAAAAGTTATACCGTAAACGGTTTCTACACAAGTCGTATAAATTGGAAGCTTACCAACCGTCTCTCCTTTTTTGTTGTAAATGTCAAAAACAATTTCTGTTCCTTCACTTCTGCCTATCCAATTGCGCTGTGCTTCCTTCAAGTTTTCAGCCATTTGTATTCTGTCAACGTTTCCAAGCAATTTGTCACTATACTCACGCATTTTCAAAAACCAGCTTTGACGCTCTTCTTGTATTACGTCAGATCCACACCTGTCGCATTTTCCACCTTGACTGTCTTCATTTGACAAAACCGTATTGCACTTTGGACAATAATTCACTTTTGCCTTTTCTTTATAAGCCTTACCATGATTAAACAGTTGTAAAAAAATCCATTGCGTCCATTTATAATAATCTGGATCACTTGTGCAAATTGTTCTATCAAAATCAAAAGAAAGTCCTAATCTTTTTGACTGATCAAGCACAGTTTTCATACCTTTTTCAACAAAATCACGAGGGTTAATTCCTGTTTTAATTGCAGCATTTTCTGCCGGCAACCCAAAAGCATCACCTCCAATTGGGAAGAGGACGTTGAAGCCTTTAAATCTTTTATAACGCGCCAAAGCATCAGCAGGCACCGTGCCTTTCAAATGCCCCATATGTAGATTACCACTGATATTGAAAAACTCATACAACACATAAAACTTAGGTTTCGTTGGATGAAAGTCCACAGCTTTGAAAGGGTTTTCTTTATACCATTTATCTTGCCATTTTTTCTCTATACTCTTAAAATCCATACTTGCTCCTTTAAAATCATTGAAATTCTAGCATTTACAAAAAAAAATGTCAAATATTTAATTAAAATAGTTGACAATAATTAATTTAAGATATATAATAATTAAGTCTAAAATAAATCTTTCCAAAGACAGCAAGTGCTATGCGTAAATGCCAGATTGGCTGCTTGCCGAGGAAAAAGGTATGGTTGAATTTTCATCTCTTGCCCTTTTTCTTGGCGCAAGAGATTTTTTTTAGATAAAAACACAAAACAATATTAAAAAAGGAGGAAATATGAGTGCTAATTTTGAAGCAAAGAAAGTTGTTGTAAACGAAATTAAAGAAAAGCTTTCAAAAGCTAAATCCGTGGCTTTCGTTGGATACGACAAACTCACTGTTGAAGAAGACACTAAAATGCGCAAAGAATTTAAAGCAAATGGCGCAGAATACAAAGTCTACAAAAACAGATTAATGCTCCTTGCACTTAACGAACTCGGAATCAAAGGTGCCGAAAAATATCTTGAAGGCACAAGCGCTGTCGCTTTTGGATATGACGACGAAGTCGCACCTGCAAAAATCGTTTGCGACTATGTTGAAAAAACCAAAAAGCTTAACGTCAAATTTGGATTAATTAACGGAAACTTCGTTGAAAGCAAGGACATTGAAGCATTGGCAAAATTGCCATCAAAAGATCAGCTTATTGCCAAATTGCTTGGAACTTTACTTGGCCCTGCAAGCGCACTTGTTAGAGTTCTTAACGCCCCTACTCAGGGACTTGCGATCGCTTTAAAAGCTATCGCTGAAAAATAAATTTAGGAGGAAACAAAAATGGCAGATATCAAAAATCTTGTAGAAGAAATCAAAAAGCTCACTATCGTTGAAGTTAGTGACCTTGTTAAAGCTCTTGAAGAAGAGTTTGGCGTTAGCGCAGCAGCTCCTGTTGCTGTTGCTGCCGCTCCTGCTGCTGGTGCAGCAGCTGCTCCTGCCGCTGAAGAGAAAACCGAATTCAACGTTGTTCTCAAAGAAGTTGGAGCAAACAAAATCGCTGTGATCAAAGTTGTTAGAGAGATCACAGGCCTTGGACTTGGAGAAGCAAAAGCCCTTGTTGACGGCGCTCCAAGCACAGTTAAAGAAAACGTGCCAACTGCTGAAGCAAAAGAGATCGAAACAAAGCTTAAAGAAGCTGGCGCAACCGTTGAACTTAAGTAATCTAAAATTTGATTTAAATTGTTTTGTGTTTAAAAAATCTGAGCAGAGGCTCAGATTTTTTTATACAATTAAATATATTGATATCTAAAAACAACTTTACAATAATTTATTGAATTTCTCAATACAAATTAATGCTGAATATTGGATCTGTTTTATCTTTATAATAAGGCTTTAACTCAATTAAAAAGTTTTAATAATTTAATAAGCGTTACTATAACTACTTTATTAACATTAAAAAAACCGAACTTTGAAAGTTCGGTTTTTATTTTAAATCAAATTATTCTTCTTCGTCGTAAGCTTCGATTGCTTGTTTAGCTTCCAAAATGTCATTTTTAAGCTGTTCGTTTTGAGCTTTTAAAATGTAGTACATCTTTTCTAGCACTGGGAAACGATCCTTGTTGTTTTCCATAACGTCTTTGCAATTTTGAACAGAAAGCTTAAGTCCATCGTAAAGGTCAAGTTCTTCAGCAAGTTTTTTAGCTTTCTCTTCGTCGATGTCAGAATAGTTGTTAACACCATAAACCATCATTTGTTGTTTCGCAACAGCAGCTTCTTTTCTACGAAGTTTCTTTTCATCTCTTTCAAGAGTCTTTTTAATTTTTGCTAATGGCAAGTATTCGCGTTTGCAAGCTCTAAGTTCCTTTTCATTAGCAGAAAGTCTTTCTTGAAGCTCTTCAAGCTGTCTTTCATATTCTTCTTTTGGAAGTGCAGGTTTTGAAGAAATTTGTTCAGCTCCACTTTCCTTTGCTTGTTCAATTTGTTTCGCAAGTTCTTCATAACGTGCTTTTTCAGCTTCAAGCGCCCGTTTTGCCTCTTCAAGTTCTTGTCTCAACAACTTTTCTTGTTCTGATTCTTCTGGTTCGGCTACTTCAACGATTTCCTCTTCGGCTTCTTCTACATTTTCCTCGTCAGCTTCTTCTTCGACGTCTTCTTCTACATCTTCTTCTGCCTCTGGAGTTTGCTCTTCTTCGTCTTCCTCTTCTTCATCATCATCTTCAATTTGAGCTTGAATGCGTCTAAGGATCTCTTCTTTACGTTTTTCCAATGCGGCACGAGCTTCAGCTATTCGAGCTTGTTCATCGTCTTCTTGTTCTTGTTGCTCTTCTTCAACCTGTTGCTCTGCTGGGATGTAAGCTTCAACGGCTATTTGATCGTTTGCTTGTTCAGCCTGTGGCTCTTCAATTGCTTTAGCTTCAGCCATAACTTCAGCTACATCTTCATTTTTTAAAACCTCTTCTTTTACTTCTTCTGGAAGAGTGTCCACTTTTTGAGCAAACTTTTTAACTTCGTTTTTCTTTTTAGCTTTTACTCTTTCTTCATCTCTTTTAGGATCTACAATTGACATAAGAAGATCCCCAAGGAAAAATATCAAAAACCCTCCGGCAATGATTATTCCAAGAATAATTACGACTTGAAGTATAATTTGTTCCATAAAATTCACCTCTTTTTTATTTTTTTTTGTATGTTTCTCAGGTAAAACCTGTAAAAACTGAATTTGGTGGAGACGGTGGGAATTGAACCCACGTCCGAAACAAGTTTTAAAAGCTGTTCTCCGTGTGCAGTCTGTTTTAAAATTTTGCAAAATCTTTTTTTACAGACAAAATCGAATTTTGCTAGCTTTTGTTTTTTCTTATTAAATTGGTCAAAAGCCAACCAATTTAACGCCCACTTTTAACTGACGCCGATTTGCTCGCAAAGTGGAACGAACAATCAACGGACTGTTAAGCAGCAGCTAAACTAGTCTTATAAGTTTTGTTTGCGTTTATTTTTTTGACACTTTTTAGGTTAGCATCAAAACCACACGCTGTGCACTTTCTCCCTTGCCCCGTCGAAGCCTTATCGCCCCCCTTCCTTTACGACCTTGCGAATTTCTTGTTTGATTGTGTCCTGTTTTTTACATTCGCGTTTATCGTAAAGTTTTTTGCCTTTCGCAAGTCCTATGCTTATCTTAACCCTCCCTTTGTCAAAATAAGCTTTGGTTGCCATAAGTGAAAATCCTTTTTCTTGGACTTTTCGAGAAAATTTTTCGATCTCGGCTTTATGAAGTAGCAACTTTCTAGTTCTTCGTTCATCTAGTTTTGAAATCTTGTCATGTTCATATGTTTTAATGTATGCGTTTTTTAGAAAAATTTCGCCGTTTTTTATTATAACAAAACTTTCATTTAAACTCATGCCATTTTCTCGAACTGACTTGACCTCGCTCCCTTTGAGAACTACCCCTGCTTCGACCAAATCTGAAATGAAGAAATTGTAGTAGGCTTTCTTGTTGGTGGTTATCACCCTCATTTCGTTATCCATTATAACACCTTTTAAAATATATTTCAAGACCCTTTTTTAATTTTTTTTTAATTTTTTTAATTTTTTTAATATTTTTTCTTTTGTTTTTCAATTTTTTAACTATTTTACATGTTCAAAATCTATTTTTCTTGTGTAGACATTAGCATTAATGAGCTTTACCTTGACCTTATCTCCAATTTTAAATCTATTTGATTGATTTTTAAGTTCGAGAGATTTTTCAAAATACAAATAGCCTCCGCCCGGCAAATCTTCTAATTTAATCAATCCCTCAACGCTGTTTTCTAAACCAACAAACAGTCCAAAATTTGTTACACTTGTAATTATACCTTCAAAAATTTCACCTACTCTGTCTTTCATTAAATAAGCACGCCACAAATCATCGACCTCGCGTTCTGCCTTATCACTATTTTTTTCGGCTTCCGAACTTTGCAAAGCGCTTTCATAAGTAAAGCTCTCCAATTCTTCTTTTCTTTCCTCGTTAATCTTTTCACCATTATGCAAATATTCTTTAATAATTCTATGAATAGTAAGATCAGGATATCTTCTTATCGGTGAAGTAAAATGACAATAATACTCTAAAGCCAATCCAAAATGACCTAAATTTTGATTTTTATAAACGGCTTTTTGCATGCTTCTTAATATTATTTTGTTTGCTGTTTCACTATAATCTTTTTCACTCACAAGTTCAATAAGCTTTTTAATATAGTCAGGATTAATAGTTTGTGGAAGTTTTGGCACTGCAAGTCCAAGGCCTTTTAAAAAATCTAAAACGCTCTTTACTTTTTCTACTGTCGGCTTTTCGTGAACACGATACACAAATGGAATGTCTTTTAAATTAAAATGCTTTGCAACTACCTCGTTTGCGAGAATCATGAATTCTTCAATAAGTTTGTGAGCATCATTACGCTCTCTCTTTTTCACATCTACGACATATCCACTTTCATCAAAAACAAACTCTGCTTCTGGAATGTCCAAATCTAGTGCCCCGCGTTTTTCTCGATTCTTTTGCAATATTCTTGCCAATTCACCCATTAAAATGAGCTCTTTTTTAAATTTGTTCGCTTTAGGCGTGCTATCTTTACCTATTAATATAGGATACACCTCCGTGTAAGTCAACCTTGCACTACTTTTAATTACCGATTCTTTTATTTGATAGCCCAAAATGTTTGCATTCGCATCTAACTTTATAATACAGGACAAAGTCAGTCTTTCCTCTCCTTCATTTAACGAACAAATACCATTGGAAAGAGAAGTTGGTAGCATTGGCAAAACTGAAGTAGGAAAATAAGTGCTTGTGCCCCTGTCAAAAGCTTCTTCGTCAATTAAAGAGCCTTGCCCTACATATTCTCCAACGTCAGCTATATGTACGCCAAGTTCATACCCACCTTTAGGCAACGCAGAAATAGACACAGCGTCATCAAAATCTTTGGCATCTTCCCCATCAATTGTAAAAGTTACAATTTTAGTTAAATCCAATCTCCCCGCTTTTTGTTGTTTAGAAACAGGTTTATTCAAATTTTGTGCTAATTTTTCTACCTCATCAGAAAAACTTTCATACAAATTATGCTGTCTTATGATAGCAAGTTCCAATGTCTTCACATCGTCAGCATCGCCTAGCGTTTCTACAACTTCTCCGCTTAATTTGCCATTTTTCTTGCGAATTACGTTAACAACAACTTTTTCATTTTGTTTAAAAAACTTTTTTGATTTAATTAAAGGAATTTTAAATGCGATCTTCTCATTATCAGGTTCTAAAAACATATTTTTGTTGATTTTCACAACCCTTCCTACTAATTTTTTAACAGAAGAAAAGATATCAACAACTTCTCCTTCTTTGCCACCATTAAGTGAAAAAAGCTTCACTATTACTCCATCACCATCGATTGCACCCAAAGTTCTATTGCCTGGAATAAATATATCATTTTCATCTCCAACATCACAAAACCCATATCCTTTTGAAGAACCTGAAAACTTGCCTTTTACATATCCTCTTGATGGCAATACTAAAAATTTGCCTTTTCGTATTTCAAAAATTTCACCTGAAGAAATCATCTTTTTTATTTCACTTCTTATTCTGTCAGACGACACTCCCAAAACTTCAGCTAAAAACAAAAAAAGATTGTCTGGTTTTGAATAAACCAAACTATCTTTTATCATCAATTCTTTTATCTTATCTTTAATCATGACTTATTAACTATTTCTGTGATGAAGTAAACTATGACGCAAACAATAATTATGCTAGCACAAATTATTGTGGTAAGTTTTAACTTCCCATCACGAGTGCTACCCTTGTTTTTCGCATAATAACTCTCTTGTATCCCGGAAAGAGGATTGCCTTCGTTTGAAGAATTAGACTGCATTAAAACAGTTATGATCACTATTATAGAGCAAGCAATTACAATAAAAAACAAAACATACCTAAGAATTGGAAGGAATGTCGTGATCCAATCTGCTTGAATTTGATCTGCTAAAATGTTAGAAATGTTCATATAAACTCCTTTTTACCTTGCTAAACATATGTAAATTGTAAGCCCTACTAAAATTGCCAGCACAAAAAAAGATAAGAATTTAAATTTTGGCTTTGATCCTATGAAGCCTTTAATTAAATTAATAAGCAAAAGCAACATGGAAATAGTAAAAACAAGCATTACTACTATAAAAACAACTTTATCCCAACCTCTTATCCAATTTGTCAAATTTGTGAAAACATCACCCAGTAGCGCCATAGTTTCCCCTTAAAGATTATTTTGCTAATTTTCTACTATAAAAGTATAGCATAATAACATATAATTTTCAAGCGCTTTAATCACAATTTTTGCCAAATTTGACTATTTTTGCAATAAAAACTTAAAAAACAAGCGATGCAAATATAATACATCGCTATCTTTTTAAATTAAAATCATTTTCTCCATCTAAAATTTCTATTGAATCTTTAATTGACATTCGTTAACCTTGTCTTCTTTATTTTTATACATATCAATTAACTTTTCAATTATATCTTCATCATTATGTTGATATTTAAAAATTTGAATCTTTAATTGACTTTTCGTTAACCTTGTCTTCTTTATTTTTATACATATAAGTTAACTTTTCAATTATATCTTCATCATTATGTTGATATTTAAAAATTAACTTCTTATCTATATTTTTGTCTTTTGTTATGATTGAACTATAATTTATAAAAAAATCAAAACATTCAATTTATTTCACGGCTTATTTAATAATTGCATTATTATTTTCCGCAATAAGCTGTGAATTATGCGATTTTGCTTCATTATTAACGTTGTAATACTCCAGTTTACAAAAGCTATCACAATTGTCAAGCGCCCTTTTCTCAACCTTTAAATTTTTCTTTGGCAAATATAAGTCATTTAGATTTTTTGCAAACATAAAAGCGCAACTACCCAAAACTTCCACCGTATCAGGCACATAATACACATAATCGCTTTTTGCTTCTGGATATCTAATAAGAACTTTTTTGTCCTTATCAAACAACACCCCTTTTTCACTGCTAAAATATTTGTTTTGTGGATCGACAAATATGTTTTGTAATTTTGTGCATTTTAGTAAGCTTTTAAAATTTATATCATAAACATCTGGCCCTATGTAAAGCGTTTTAATGTTTGGGAATGCCCCTAAAGGCAAAAATCCAACACCATCTTTTGTTACCAGAATTTTGACATTATCATAATTCAAATCGCATGGTATAGAAGATCTGCCAATGATTGTCATAGTTATTCCGCTTGAAAACACACCGTCACAAACGCACTTGCCATATTTTTTCTCAAGTTTTTTGATACCTATTCTTTTTGCTATTGCCTCAAAAAAACTCATTTTCATCCCTCTCGCACAAATGATATAACATTTTTAAGTTATTGTCAATAGGCTTTTTAAAAAAAATCACAAAAAAAAGCTAAATTTTTGATAAAATTTAATTAATTTTACTTCTATTACACATTTTTCTCTCAAAAGATGTATCTCAAAATCTTTGCTATTAAAAATTCTATCTATTAAATTTCTTCAAATCCGAACGCGAAAAGCAAAACAAATCAATTCGTTAAAACGGATATTGACAAACCCCTGCAACTGTGATATAATTTCGCCATAGAGGAGTTTTATGTATGAAAATAATGTTTGAAGAATTAATCGAATGGCTTTACAAAGAAGATTTGAAACACATGACGACAAAAAATGGTTTAATAAACGCAACACAAGATTTTGCTTTACTTGAAGAAATAATATGTGAAAAATGCACCCCTAAGCAAATTTATCATATTGCAAAATTAGGATTAAAGTCAACAAACATAAATAAATTAGCGCAAGCCATAATAAAAAGCAAAGATCCCCTATATAATTATTTATTTGCAAAAAATATTGACAAAGCTGATATAAAAGCTCATGAACAAGTTGTGATAGATAGCAAAGATCCTGAGTATAATTATTATTTTGCATCTGACATTATAGGAGCAGACATTAAAGCGCATGGACAAGTCGTAATTGAAAGTAAAAATCCTAAATATAATTATTATTTCGCAAGAAATGTCGTAGGCGCAGACATTAAAGCGCATGGACAAGTCGTAATTGAAAGTAAAAATCCTGAATATAATTATTATTTCGCAAGAGATGTCGTAGGAGCAGACATTAAAGCGCATGGACAAGTCGTTTTTGAAAGTAAGAATCCTACATTTATCTTTTGGTTTAAAAAAACAATCAAAAGTGATACTTTCCAATTTCCTGAAGAATCAGTTAGCGGCAATGCTATTTCTGACGATGTCGATTTAGCCGAGAAAGAAACTGCGTCAAATCATTCAGCTGAACACTTAAAACTTAAAGAAATAAAAGAAAATATCCACACTCTAGAAATTATAGGATAGATATATGCATAATTTGATATAACCCGTTTTTTGTTTTATTTCACAAAAGGCAATATATTCGCATTGTTTTTTATTACAACGGCCAAATTTTTTTGGTTTTTTTATGTTTCTGCTTATCGTCTTAATTAAAATTGCTTTACAAACAAATATCTTCCAACTTATAACGTCAAACCTGTTTCCCCAGATACAAGCAAATTACAATTCAGCAGTTCTACATGTTTACTGTTTCAAACTTATATAAAATTAAAAAATAATTAGAAACAAAATTAAATTACCACGACTATCAACGCATATTTTTATTTTAATATTTACAAAATGTTTGAAAATAATCCTTGCTTTATTTAAACCTTAAAATAGTGCATATAACTTTTTCGCTCTACGTTGGCAAACATATTCATACAACAATCATCAATTAAAAAACCAACATAAAACGCAGAATAGATACCAACTAACCATAAGTTTTAACTTAACATACTTTAAAAAATAAAAATGTTAAAATTTCTTGCCTTAATTAATAAAAATAATTATAATATACTTGTTAGAAAAAACAAAAAAATTTTTTAACACATAATAAAAAATGGCAAATTTTACCACTTAAAAAACAACAAAATTTAACTCAAAAACTGAATATGCTAA
>CALVOH010000025.1 GCA_944350225.1 uncultured Clostridia bacterium
CGTTAAAACAAAATCCGAAATTAAGCATAGAGCAACAATCCAAAATTCTTTTATAAGTAATATAATTAAAAGATTAACACTTAAAAGCAAAAGAAAATACAAAATAATTGTTCTTATCATCCGTTTTGTAAAAATCAATTTATTTTTTCCAGCAAACTGCTGGGGTAAATTAAAATAATGAACAAATTGATATAGAATGTTATATCCTGACAACTGTAAATTTTTCGCGAAAGGATAAGAGATTAAAAAGAAAAATATGCTAAACAAAAATGCGAAAAAAATGCTCATTTCTCTTCCTCCAAAAAACACGATATTATTTCAGCAATCTTTATTGGGCGATCCTCATAACAAAAATGCCCAGCATGGTCAACAATTTTCAAAGTTGAATTTTTAATTAGCCTATTTAAACGTTTCGCCATATATAATGGGGTTACTTCATCTTGTTTACCAAAAACTATCAATGTGGGGGCTTTGATTTGATAGCAATACTCTTCTAAAAAGGTGTTTACGACGCTGACAAATGTCGATCTACACTTTGGATTTAAAGCTTTATAATCACTTGAACCTGCATTTTCTTGTAATATATTTAACAACTTAAAAATTTTATACTTTAGCACACTAAAATGGTATTTTAAATTTCTTTTTGGTTTCATGCCCGCACTGTCTAAAAGTATGAGTTTATTTACAAATTGTGGTGTTAAAGATGCCATTATTAGCCCTATTCTGCCACCAAAGGAATGCCCGATAACATTACATGTTTTTATATTTAAATGCTCACATAATGATATGACCATATTTGCATAAGTAAATATGGTCCAATTTTTTGGCTCTTCACTTTTGCCAAACGGAGGAAGATCAACAGTCAGCCAAGCATACCCATTAAGTTTTGATTGAATTAAAGAAAAAGCTTTACCGTCTTGCCCCCAACCATGCAAAAACAAGCAAACCTTTCCTTTGCCTTTCAATTCGTAATGAATTTTAACGCCACAGTAAACGAAAAACACATGATTATTTATGATTTACAATCTTTTGTTGTCACTTTTATGCCAAAACATTTTGTTTTTTTATAAAAATTTGCTAAAATACTTTCAAGGTTAAAAACCAAAATTAAAAAAGGAAGGTATACTCACTTGAAAATCACAGACGTTAGACTTAGATTAGTGACAAAGGACGATTCAAAATTAAAAGGAGTTGCTTCAATAACTATTGATGACTGTTTTGCAGTTCACGACATAAAGGTTATTGATGGGAAAGATGGTCTTTTCATTTCAATGCCAAACAGAAAGAGACCTGATGGCGAATACAATGACATCGCTCATCCAACAAACACTGAAACAAGAGAAGCAATTAAAAACGCTGTATTATCTGCATACGAAAAAGAATTAAATAAAGCCGAATAATTTTTAAAAGAATTTTCTAGTTTGTTATGGCAAAAAATACTATTTGCTTACTTTTATAGTGTAAAAAAAGAGGCTCATTTATGAGTCTCTTTTATTTTTATTCAAATTATAAAACTATTAAAAATTTTGAATATTTGATGATATCTTATGATTTATGTTTTTATTCTAAACAACTTCAGCAATCTCATCTTTTTCTGCTGATTGATCAGTCTCAGTGTTGTCGTCAGCCTCACTTGTTGTATCCTCTGCACCAGATATAACCTCATCTTCTTGTGCTTGATCGTTTGAATTCTCCTCATCAGTTACTTCTGGATCAGTAACTTCTCCATTTGGCGTTTCTGGGTCAGTGTTCTCCCCATCTGTTGTTTGATCCGGATTTGTAGCATCCCCGCCAGGAGTCACTTCTTCACCAGGTGTTTCGTCCGGGGTAGTCACATCTTCACCAGGAGTTTCGTCAACATCAGGTGTCTGATCTACGTCAGGAAGCTCTTCACTAGGATTTTGGTCAGGATTAACGGTTTGATCAGGTGTTGTTGTGCTACCTCCCTGTCCTTCGCTTTGAGTTGCTCTTATAATCGTAGAATATCCAACTGCATTAATCGGTAAAACGTAACTGTTGTTATCAATACCGTCAGCAGAACTTAAACTCCAAATTTTATCGTCAAACCCTGCGTTCATTAGAGCCATTCCTGTTCCTGAAACTTCCGAACTCGATGCTATTATCGCATCAGTATCTTTCCCTTTAAAGCCTTTCCACCACCATACAAAATAAGCTTGCATTTCAGCTTTTGTTCCGTTGATTGTGACGTAAGGAGCCAAATTTCCATTCACAAATCCTGTTTGCAAATAAATAGGAAACATGGTCAAAATGTCGGATACATTTATACTTGAACCTGATTCCGTAGTTCCCGATGAATTGATACTGCCAACAATAATTGAATTTTTAATAGTCCCAAATTTATCACTACTAAGTCTAAATGCAGACATCGTTTCAGCATAAGTCTTGCCTTGCCCAGAAAAAGCCACATCAATATAGGATTTTTCTATCAGTGATCCTTTTCGAAGATAAACCACCATCCCCGCTTGAACGTTATCTCCTTTTAAACTAACAACTGACATGCTGTTTCGTACAGTCCCATTGAGCGTGCAAGCAAAACCACCGACATAATTTCCTACAAGTTCAACTGTTTGATCAAGATAACTTTCTTCGACACTTCCGTTGATAATACCGGCAAAACCTCCAACAGTATAAGCACTTATAGTAAGAACCTTCGCAGACGAATACTTAACACTTGTGCCATTGCCAACAAATCCAGCAATTGCACCTGCAACAACATTTTGGTTTTCTTTTCTAAATGTTATTTTGTTGGCAGAGTCACCAACGACACAACTTTCTATCTCGCTTCCAGATTCAGCTTGATAACCAACTATACCTCCTGCATATGCTGCCCCACTAAACAAACTTGCTTCAACGGTAAAGTTTTTATCTATCCAAATGGATGAAATCTTGCCCAAGTTTAATCCGGTTGATCCACCAATATACAAAGTGTCATCCTCTTTCGCAGTAGACACCTCTATTGAAATATTACCTGCATATCCAGAACTTATTTTTCCAATATTTTTGCCAACATAACCTCCAACATACATAATTGAACTATTTTTATCTTCAATTACAATATTTCCATAAGTCCCTATCAATTTATGAGTCAAAAATTCAGCTTCTGCATAGATATCGGCAACATTTATAGGCACATAAGTAGGCTCCATTGGCTGTTCTTCTACGTTTGTATTGTCGCCCTGGTTTGCATCATCTTCGATTTGTGATTCGTCGTCAGTTTGTGTGCCCTGCGTTTGATCGTCTGTTAAATTTTCTCCCTCGTTTTCTGATATGTCACTTGCAATTTTTAAACTTGCTGAACTCGATGACAGCGCTGACAGAGAATTTTCTTCAGTCGCTATATAATAAAGAGTGTCATTGTAAACATTATAGCCATTTATAATAAACAACGCATTTTCTTCTTCGTCAACTATTGCACCAGCATTTGCAAGAGGAGAATAAAAGTCTCCATCTTTTTCATACAATTCATATGGAATATCATACAACATGTTGATGTTGCAATTAATAATCGAACCACTGTTGTAACCAGCAACAGCTCCAATATATTTTTTGCCTGTCAAATCAAAGTTTACTATTGTGCAATCTTTTATTGTTGCGCCATCATTGAATCCAACAAGTCCGCCTGTGACCAACCCTCCATTAACTGCGAGGCTATAAACATATAGGCCCTGAATTTTTGTGCTTATACCTGCTGTATATGCAAAGATTCCAACATAATCATCGTCACAATCTATTTTAACGTTTCTTAAAACAATCAATCCATTTTCATCTGTCAAAATCTGTCCCATAAATGGATTGGTTTTTGTCCCTATTGGAGTCCAGTTTTCATTTTTTAAATTAAGAGTTATCACTTCTGTAATCAAATATGTCGTATTTGAAGATGGATTTTGTCGCATTTGATTAAATGCCTCTTTAAGCTCGTCAGCAGTTTTTATTTCAAATGTTTCACCGTTTAATGGGAATTGCTGATACTCGGCATCCTTATTGATATTTATTTCGTTTTGAGAAATCACCCACACAGCACCGCTGTCAATATCAGTGCTTACATCCCATGTGCTACCTTCATTTGAAGTAAAAGTAGATTGAATTGAAGTGTCAGCCTGTGATATTTGATTAACAAAATATCTTGCGCTTGAAGGATCTTCGTTTGAAATCTTAGCAGTGTTCAAATGAATATAATAAGGTGCTAAGTTGGATTCGGCAATATATAAAATCATGTTGTAATTTCCACGAGCATTGTAAACATCACTTATACCGTAATAAGCACCAAACACGCCTCTAACTTTTGACGTGGTGTTTCTAACTCCAGAGATGTAAACAAGACAATTTGCAACGTAGCTGTCATATGCCTCGCCGTCAACAACATCACAATTTGATATACCTGCAACCCCACCAAAATAGGAGTAAGTATCATCCGTCCCGTCACTGACTGCGATATTTAATTCTCTCGTTTTAATTTTGCAGTTAAATATAACCCCTCCGTCATTATAACCAACAGCTCCACCAGCAACCCACTTTGATGTGATTGAAACATCAGATGTACACATGTTTATTTGTGCATAATTTGAGCTTCCAGCTTCATGCTTGTTTAATCCACAAATCCCGCCTGTATAAGCCATTTCAGCTTGCGAATTAACCACTTTGCTGTTTTTAACTTCACATTTGCCTATTAGTCCATAGTTTACACCAGCGACTACGCCAGCATAGTTGTATTCTCCTGAAACAGTAACATTTTCAAAAACGACATTTTCAACTTTACCAGTGCTACCAATTCCAGCAAAAAAACCACCAACAGCAATATCATAAACATATCCCTGTTGATTGATTTGTGCATTCTTAATTGCATAAGAGTTGTTTCCACCACTAAATGAACCCGTAAACAACGCCAAACTAGCCTTGCCGTTTTCAACAGTCACACCTATTGGAAGCATTTCTCCACCAACATCTATATCACTAGTAAGTTGATAGCAATCCGTAAGTGTCCAATCGCCATTGCCAACCTTTTTTAAATCATCAACATTTCTTATATACCATGGAGACAACGATGACCCATTCCCTACATAACAAGAAACATCAAAATTTGAATAGTTCTCATTTGATGAAGTAAACTTTATAGTTACAATTCCTGCCTCATTAGCTGTGATTGTCCACTTTTCCAAGTCGACAACAATATCAAATTCGCTTTGAATGCTATAAGTAAAATCAGTGTGAGGTGAAGGGTTTTTATACTCAAGTGGTATAGGAAGGGTTTCACCAATATTCATATAATAAACAGAATCATCTGCAATTGTTGAAGTGATTTCTTCGTCATTTCTAACAACATAGTAAATTGTAATTCCACAGGTTACCACAACTATTGCAACCATAATATACATAAGAAGCTTTTTCATAAATCCTCCGTTTAGATTATACCTTATCTAAAACGGTTTGTCAATAGTGATTTTTTGAATTGTTACAGCTTTTTATTATATCTTATTATTATTTTCCTAAAATCATTAATTAATAAATTTGTATAATTAATAGATTAGAATAAATCACAATAATATAATATTTACACTTACAAGGTTAAACTATGATTAAAAATTATTGTGGAATTTTTTTTATTGAAATTAAATATCAAAAAAGCATATCGTTTTGATATGCTTTTCATTTACAATAATTTGCTTCCGTCAGCGGTTTTTACAACTTTTAAAACATTTTCTTCTTCACCTGTTGTGGCGTTAAGATAAAAATAATACGTAGCTCCATTCTTTTCACACTCATATTCAAAACATATTATTTCTTTGTTGTAATCGATCGGAGCAAGAACAGTTCGCATGCTTTTTACAATTACTTGACTAGGCAACTTGTCTTTAAAAGCACTTGGAGATAGCTTCGGTGTTGAAAGATTGCGATCTGTGTGGTTCATAAAATAACTTGTCGCATCATATCCTATCACCGTCCCGCTACCAAGATCGACTTTGACTTTTACTAAATCAGGATATAAAACTATGTTGCCTTGCATTGGAGCGAGATTGTAATACATGCAATTATCTAATCCATCTTTCCAGACGATTTGTGGATCGTTTATACCGTTTTCTTTTGCAAAATCAACAGCAATTTTTTGAGCAGATTGCTCGTCGATGTTTTTTTCACCCGTTTCACTGCCTCGACCGCTAACTGTCAAAACATGACCACCGATTTTAGAAACTTGAACAAACATTTTTTGCGAATCGGTGTTGACAACGTTATATGTAAAAGTTTCAAAACGCGAATTTATTTCACCAGCATAATCGATAGTAGCAATGTTTTTAAAACACTTTTCGATCTCCGTTTGACACTCATATCTGTCTTTTTGCTCACCAGAAAGACCTTTAACTGTTTTATCCAATGTCGAATCAGAAAACGGTCCGTCGTAAATCATCACTGGATAATCCATGTTGTCTCCCTTGATTTTTGACATTTCGATAGTAAAATTGTTGTAATCTCCGTCCAGCATCAAGCTTTGATTTAAAATGGAATAATTATTTTGAACCTTTTTTGAAAATTCATTTATTTGTTTTTTCATATCTTTAACACTTTTGTGAAGTTTGTCTATCGTGTCCAGATCGGATTGTTTAAGCGCTTTACCCTGAACCAATGAATCTGCCAAAGTTTGGGAATAGCCTCCCAGTTGATTAATAAATTGAACGCTCTCTGATAAAGAATTCCTTGATATAGGCAATCCTGCAATAGCGTTTTGCGCAAGCTCTGAATTTGAAGCAATTTCACTTAACATTTTCTTTTGATATGTAGGGCTGTTAGAAGCCAAAACTTTGCTTAATTTTGTTTCAACATTGTTTACGCTTTCAACAAGATCATACATGTTTTTTTGATAAACATTTTCAAGTTGAACTTCGTAATTCATTCGTTGCGACTCGCTCGTCCCAAATGCAACCGCCAAGCAAACAGTGGAAATGCCTAAAATCGCTGTCGCTATTGACAGACCCACGACCACTTTTTTTGAATATTTTTTTCTTTTTGCTTCACTCGCCAAAATGTCTTTTTCTTCTCTCATTTAACTCCTCCTATATTGCAAAAACGTGTTTGCCTATTGTTACAACAGTAGTTCTTGAAAATATCCACTCGCTTGTCGCTGTCGTAGGGTTGTAATAATAAAGGCAACCATATGTAGGATCCCAACCGTTCATAGCGTCCTTTGCAGCGCTGTATGCTGTGCTGTTTGGCTCGAGGTTTATCTGTCCGTCATGCACTGCGGTAAAAGCCCATGGTTGATAAATAACCTCTGCAATAGTATTTGGAAATTGTGGGCTTTCAACTCTATTTAAAACGACTGCGGCGACAGCAACTTGTCCTTCATAAGGTTCGCCTCGTGCTTCTGAATAAACACATTTTGCAAGTAAGTAAAGATCGCTCCCTGATTGCGCGACTTCTTCTGAATTTATCGTAACTCCAAGCGCCGATGCAGTTTTTGGCCCCACTATTCCATCGGCAGAAAGTCCATTCGCCTTTTGAAATGCAATAACGGCGCTTCTTGTACCTTGACCATAAACTCCGTCTATGCTACCCTTATAATAGCCGAGCTCTTTGAGCTTTTGTTGAATAGCTTTGTTTTCCGACACGGTAGTCGCCATACATACAGCAATTTTGTTTGTCTCGTTTGTAACTGTCTTAGCAAAGGCAACAGGCGATGCCAGCATAACAAGCCCTAAAGCAAACGACATGATTTTTGTTCTCATTTTTCCCCCTTTATACGCAATTTAAACTTAACAAAAAAATCAAGTTACACTATTAATTATTTCCCAAATTTTTGAAATATAAACATAATTTGTCGAATTTTCACTTTTTGTAAAGCAAAATGCTGGATAAACCAAACACCACCAATTATCACCTTCGCCAGAACCCAAATCTAAAATAACCGCTTCATATTCGCCGGCTGGCAAAGTTATATCATCATACACACGAGTTGGAAATTCTTCTGTCGCAATACGCGTTTTGCCTTGATAATCAAATCCTTCTTTTTTTAGCACTGCATCAGCAACTGAATTTAAATATGAAATATTGTTTTCAATAATGCTTTTAGCTTCTTGCTTTGTTTGAGCTTCGCTTAGCAATGGTATAAGACTTTCTACTATCGCATCTTTGACTAAATACTTGACTCTTTGGTCCTCCGCCGAATTTGAATTTGCGCGAATATGGATACGCAAATAATCAGTTTCAGTGCTTTGAGAAAAAAGCGATGCACAAGCCATTAAAACGCCTAGCATAATCAATGAAAAAACACAAACAACCCATTTCATAACAAAAACTCCTTTTCGAAAAGGAGTTTTGACAGGAAATAATTTTTAAAATCGTTTGCTTTTTAAAAATTTAAGGTTTTTTTGAAATTTTTTGTTACTTCGCTCTTTGATAAAATATCAATATGTCGCTGTTAGCTTGTAAAGGAAAGGTCAATTCGGGATTTTGTTTAGCGACATCACATTCCCTTACTCTGCTAGATTTGGCAACATCCCACAGTGTGTCGCCCTCTTTTGCAAACACAACTTGCATAGCACAATCAAGATCAGGTAGCTGTTCTCCAACATTTGCAGAGGATATAATGGCAGAAACCGTGTCGTCACTCATCGAAACGATGGCTTTAACCTTTGCATCAAAGAATATTTCTCTTCCCTTTTTAACTGCAACATCAACATCGGTTAAAATTGCATCAACACTTAGCATCGTTTCACTATTAGCTTTTGTTTTGTCTGATATAGAAAATGGAACCTCTATTTCAACAGAACTAATTGAACTGCTCTCATCGTTTAAATAAACAACGCAAGTTTTTGCGATACCATCTATAGTTATTTCGCCATTTGATACAGAAGCATTCGTAACTTCCGCCGAACTCCCAAAGGTAAAAAGTATTTTATCCACCCTTGGTTGGCTGTCATCTAAAGTCAAAGACCCATCAACTTTTCCGTCAACAAACTCAAGAGGTAACAATTTTGACATATTAAAGCTTTCAGTAGAGACTTCCATTTCATGCGTCAAACTATACAAATCCTCAATGGTTTTTATGGATATTTCCTCATATGCAAGTGCTGTCACATCATAAGGAACAGTTACTACAAGTTTGCTACCTTTATCTTCATCTTCTACTTCAACTTTTACATCAGAATTTAAAATTTTTGCAAAAGCCTCAACCATACTTTCTCTAGTTACACCTTCGATTTCTAATTCCTCTTTAAAAGAATCATAAAGTTGTATCGAATCAAATCTGTCATCTTCATCAACAAACAAAACTCTTGCAAAAATATCGCCACTTACCGAAACAAAATTTGCACCAGCTTCGGTGTTTTTTACAACAATACCTGTTTCCGTTCCCAAAACTTTTTTAATTTTATCCCTGTGAGAATGTTGCAACGTTTCAGTTGGCTGACTAGAAGCGCTTCCAATAAATCTTACAACAGAAATTTCTTCTTCTTTGACACAAATACCCTCATCGACCGAATCTAAACTGTTTATCTGCTCACTTGAAATCAACACACCAGATTGTTCGAGCGATACGCCAATTTTAGCCTCATTGCCAGAAACACTATTAATGTTGTGATCTATAACTCTAAGTTTAATAATTGCTTTTTCACCAGCTTTAATAGAATCATCTACAAATTTCGATGATATAGGGCATGATGAAAATGCACTTGAAACTTCACCATTTTCAAGGCTATAAATCATGCAAACATCTACATGACCTGTAAAACTAACCCTTCCTTCGCTGACTTCTTGATTGTCTTCAGTCGCAGAGATAGAAACTGCATGTACTCTCGCTATCTCACCGTCTGCATTGACGACACAATCGACGTTTAACTCGCCTTTTGGCAAAAACGTTTTTCTAGCGACCTTAAAATTATTTGATTCAAACGACATATATTTCCCCCTAAATTTTGTTTACGCTAGTATTCTATTAATGAAAAAGTCCAAGTATTCCAAATGTTTAGAAAATATTTTTTTGACAACAATCATATCAAGCGAGGTAAAAATGAAAAGACCTACCGATCAATTATTAAATGTTAAAGAGAAAATTGCTTCATTAAAAGGTATGGACATTGAAATGTGCATAAATCGTGGAAGAAAAAAATTTGACAATGTTAGTGCAACGATAGCGGATGTTTATCCCAGTGTATTCACTGTAAAAATAAAAGGAGTTAAACAGACGTTGCAAACGTTTTCATATTTTGATGTGCTGTGTGGAAATATAACAATTCAAAGCAGTTAAACAAAATTTGCCATATTTTGTTTTGATTTTAAAAATTTTGTTGCTATAATTTTTCTATGAACGAATCTGTGCAAGCCAACAAAAAAAAAGCTCTGCTTTTTAGTATTTATCGGGGATTAACTGCCGATTGGTTTTTTATTTATGCAATAGACAGTATTTTTTATAGCGATGTAAAAATGATGTCCTTTTCACAGATTTCTTTAATAGCAACCATCGCATCATTGAGTTATATTATAGTTTGTTTGCCAACTGTTAGATTAGTAAGAAAAATAGGAACCGTGCGATCAACTCAAATAGGCACAGCTTTTCTTTTGATTTCAGCCGTCATGATGGTTTTTGACCCAATAGTGATATTTATTTCTCAGCCTGTTTTTATGTTTGGTGTAGCATTAAAAAATGCCAGCGATTCAAAAATTTTAAAAGACAATTTAAAAATGTATGGCCTTAGTAAAGATTATACAAAATATTCTAGTATTTCTAAATTTATTTGGACTTTTGTAAACGCAATTTCAACTATATTGGCTGGTTTTATGTTTGATGCGTGGCCATATTCTCCTATAGTAACAAGTTGCGTTATTATGCTAGTGATGCTAATTTTATCATTCTTTGTAAAGAATGAAAAAGAATCATTTAAAAAAGCAAACAATTTGCCACTTCACAATGTTAAACTTGAAAAATTCGAATTTATAAAGCTTTTCAAATACAGGACAACTTGGCTATTGCTGTTCTTTTCTATTTTGTTATTTGGATTTATCTCCGGAGGAATGGATGTCGCAAAATTACCATTCCAAGAATTAAACTTCTCAACAATCACCATCACGACGGTTTGTTTAATAGCTTATTTTTTAAGAGCAATCACCGCCTTCTCTTTTAGTTTTGTTTATCAAAAATTAAGGTTTAATTCTATTTATATTGTTATATCATTATTTTCACTAGGAGCATTACTCTTAGGTCTTGGTGGGATATTGCTTACTGGAACTGCTTGTTTAATTATAATGGCTATTGGAATATCCCTACTTTATGCATCAAGAGATCCTTTCTATTTAATTCGCGAAGATTTTGTTATGAACAGCAATGGCCTGACCAAAAGACAAACTTTACTGCAAATAACTTCAATTGGAACATATATAGGTAGATTAATTGTAACTTTTTCAATCAGCATTATTTTAAATTACGAATCAATCTTTACTGTGTTCTTACTTCTACTCATATTAACACCTATTTGTATAATAATTTCATTACTTTTGAGAAGAAAGCAAAAGATGAACAAATATGACGCATTTTATTAATACTTTAAAATAATATTTAAAAAACATCAATTTGTTTTAAATTACAATAAATAGTAAAATACAATATAAATAATAATAAAATATAAAAAAAACGCTTTTAAAAGGCGTTTTATTTTTGGCATTTTAATTTTTTTATAGCGACATTTCTATCTTGGGAATTATAAACATAACTACCACTAACCAAAATATCTGCTCCAAATTCAACAAGCAATTTGCAGTTTTGGTCGTTGACTCCTCCATCTACTTCTGTTTTAAAATTCAATTTATTTTCTTGTTTAAACTCATTTAATTGAGTTAGCCTTTTAAATACATCTGCTTGCAACTTTTGTCCACTAGCGCCAGGTTCAACCGACATTACTAAAACAATGTCAACATTAAATAAAAAATTCTTAATTTCTTGTATTGGTGTTTTAGGCTTAAAACTCAACCCGCACAAACAGTTTTGTGCTTTGATTAAATTAAGAGAATCAAGAATATCACTTTTATTTCTAAAAGCTTCGTAATGAACCGTTATGATGTTTGCCCCAGCTTCTGCATATCTTTTTATTGCTTCTTTTGGCTCTTCAACCATAAGATGCACATCCAACATAATCAAACTTGAATCGTTTATATTTTTTACAAGCTCTTCATCAAAATTCTGTTTTTCAACAAATTTACCGTCCATAATATCGCAATGAAGCATATCTGCTTTATCTTGCATGAAACGTGCGTATTCAATTATCTCCTGAATACTATTGATTGGATCTGTGGAAACAGAAATGTCAACTCTTTTTTTCATACATGCTCCCCTTGTCTTTTAAGACTTTAAACAATTTTACATAATTATTATACCTTTTTTCATCAATTTCACCAAGATTTACAGCATTTTTTACACCACATTTTTTTTCGGCTATATGGTTACAGGAGGTATACTCACAAAACGGAATATATTTTATGAATTCATCAAAATATCTGTCCAACAAATTTTTGTCAACAGCAATAAGGTTTTCATCAAGTTTCGAAAAGCCAGCTGTGTCAGCTAAATAATCGTTTTTACTTACTTTATATAAAGTCACTAGCCTAGTTGTTTGCTTTCCTCTGTCAGTTTTCGAAGAAAGTTCTCCAATCTCCTCTTTTTTTTCGCCCAAAATAGAATTGATAAGTGATGATTTACCAACTGCACTTTGACCTGCAAAGGCGCAAACTCCTTTTACGAACTTTAAAATCTGTTTCGTGTTATCATCTTTTGCACTGACAAAACAAATAGGCAAAATATCGCTATAAGCTTTAATTATTTCTCTTTTTAATTTCCCACTCAATATGTCGATTTTGTTTACAACTAAAATTGGAGAAATGTCATTCAATTTACAAAACACAATCAACTTGTCAATCAAATAAAAATCAGGTTTAGGCGTGCTAGCTATTACAATAAACATCTTATCAAGGTTTGCTATTGGGGGCCTTACAATAAGATTTTTTCTCGGCAAAACTTTTTCAATCATCTTTTGCTTTTCATCGTATTCTACTCTATCGCCAACAAATATACCCTCATCTTTTAGATTTTTCCTCGCAACAAAAGCTGTTTCTCCTATAAAAAACAAATTGGCGTTTTTCTTTACAACAAGACCTTTTTTCATTTGTCCTCCTCGAGCACCTGTCTTCTAAGTTGACCACACGCTCCACTGATATCTGCACCCATAGTCCGTCTTTTTGTCGCATTAATTTTGTTTGCAAGAAGTCTGTCTAAAAACGCCCTGACTTGTCTTTCACCCGTTCCAATCAAATTTTTTTCCTTAACATAATTAAGTGGTATAAGATTTACTAAACATGGAAGCCCCTTCAAAAGTGCGACTAACTTATCAGCATCTTTTAAACTGTCATTTTCTCCCGAAACAAGAGCATACTCAAAAGCGAATCTTCTTCCTGTTTTTTCAAAATAATATTTGCAAGCCTTTATAATTTCCCCAATAGTGTAAGCATTTGCAATAGGCATTATTTTTTTTCTTTTTTCATCATCAGTAGCATGCAAAGAAATCGTCAAGTTAACACAAAATCCGTCATCTGCCAATTGGTATATCTTTGAAACAAGACCACATGTTGAAAGCGTAATATTTCTTTGACTGATATTAATACCTTCGCTTGATGAAACCAATTTAATAAATTTTGTCACATTGTCATAATTATCAAGCGGTTCACCCATCCCCATCAAAACGATATTTGTAACTTTACGATTTTTTACATCTCCCCCTTGATCTCGATTGACAAGTAAGACTTGCTCTAAAATTTCTCCAGCACTGAGATTTCTTTTAAGCCCTCCCATGCCTGATGCACAAAAAGCGCAACCCATACGACAACCCACCTGTGTTGAAACGCAAAGAGTGTTGCCGTATTTATATTTCATCAATACCCCTTCAACTATTTCGCCACCGTCAAATTTAAAAATATATTTAGTCGTTCCATCAACGCTTATTAATTTCTTTAATATGCAAAAATGCGGATAATCCTTGGCAATTTTATCTTTAAAAGAAGATGACAAGTTTGAAATTTCTTCAAGATTTTTTGCCTGCAACAAAGCATCAAAAAGTTGCTCCGCTCTAAAAGCTGGCTCACCTAAAACGTTAACATATTCCTTTATCTCATTTTTATCATAATCAAGAAGCATCGTTCACCTTCAACGATCCATGATAACCATTTAAAAAAGCGCTACCATTCATTTTTTTACCACTAGGAGAGATCAGTTCCAAAATTTCCAACGCACCATTTTTACAACCAATTACAAAAACCTTTTTATCATTTAAAACGGTGTTTTCGTCACATCTCTTCTCACTTAATTTTGCTTTTACAACCTTTATTCGATTTTGATCCAAAAAGAAAAAACATCCTGGATTATGGGCTATGCCACGAACTTTCCCATACAAATTTTCTGCGTTGTCATGAAAATCCAAAAAACCATCCTCTTTTTTAATCAATTTGGTAAAAGTAGGCTCGCCTTTTTGCTCACAAAAAACAACACTTCTAGTTTGGATTTTATCAAGTGCTTCTAACAACAACTCGCAACTGACTTTTGATAATTTTGATTCTAACGACAAATAATCATCATCGTTAGCAATATCAACACGCTTTTGTTCGATAATATCTCCCGCGTCCATTTC
>CALVOH010000026.1 GCA_944350225.1 uncultured Clostridia bacterium
GATAGATTCGGAGCCTTATCATATTAATGCTCATAACATGATTATGTCTTCAATTTTGAAGAGAGAAGTTCGTTTAGATAACATTAGTTTTCAAAAGTATTTAGGGAAAAACGACGAGGAGATTTATAATTTGTTTAAGGAAGAGAATGGTGTGGATTTTGATATAAATGATGCTGTACTAAAAAAGCAAATTGTGGCCCGAGATTTGTTGCTAGATAATAAAGTTGAGATTTTTGATTATTTTTTTGAGATTGAAAAATTGAAGAACAAGCAAAAAAAATTTTATATATTATCCAATCAGTGCAAAATGATATTAGAAGATGTTTTAAAATCTAAAAAAATTCTTAATAAATTTCAAAGAATATTTTGCTTGCCCGAAATGAAAATATCGAAAAAATATTTTCTTGAAAATTTTTCAAAATATATTAAGGATGTTGACTTTTGTGACATTGTAATATTTGAGGACTCGGCATCGACCATTGATGTAGCTCATGAGTTAGGAATGAAAACAATAGGAATTGAAACAAAAATGAATGAGGATAAGATTAAAAATTCAGATTATTTAATAAAAATTTGAAATTAACTTAAAGAAATTTTGCTAATTTATAGGGTAACAACTTGTTGTGACAGGCTCAATTTATTTAACAGGGTTGATACTTCCATTTATTTCAAGTGGTGGAACATCGGTTATGATGTTTATGGCAGGTGTTGGGGTGTGCTTAAATGTCTTTATGCAGAGTCGAAGAAAGTGTTTTGACAAAACTGAAAAAGATCGCTTTTGATTTATAACAGATTTTCATTTTACAACAGAAAAAGAGGTTGGTTAAAACAGCCTCTTTTTTTTGTGGTTTTAATCTAATAAATTTTAAAACGTTGTTTGAAAATATGTCTTTTTTGATTTTTGATATTATAAGTATGTAGAAGAAATTAAAAAATGAAATGTGAAAATTGGAAGAAGATATAAGGAAGAGATGATTTAATTTTTATAACTTTAGTTAAAAGATTTGTTGTAAAATTTAATTTGTGTTAATATACGCTGGGAGTAGGTTATGAAAGAATTTAATATTATTAAAAAGGCAATTAAATTTGCAGGGAAGAAGATTTTTTTGAAGGGCAGTAAAAATATTAATTTTAAAGCAGATTTCGATTATTTTACAGACAATGATTTGCAATGTGAGAAATATTTTATTAGCGTTATTAAAAAACATTTTCCTAATGATAATATTTTGGGCGAAGAAACATGTAAGGATGAAAAACTAGAAGATAGAACGTGGGTTATTGATCCTATTGATGGAACTCATAATTACGCTAATGGTTTTAAAGAATGTGGCATTCAATTAGCTTTTTTTAATGAAGGTGAAACCAAGTTTTCAATGATTTATTTGCCTTATTACGATGAACTTTACACATGTGTAAAGGGCGAGGGGGTTTTGTTAAACGGCAAAAAAATTGTTACAGAAAAGGATATAGAGTTAAGACAAGCATTGATAACGTTTTCGTCTTTTTCTCATAAAAGTAATATAAAAGACATGTCATTGTTTTCTATGTCTGAAATAAGTGAAAAAGTTTTAAACATTCGAATTGCTGGGAGCGGATGTTGGGAATTTGCATGCATATTGCGTAAGAGATTTGGTGGATTTATTGTTATAAACTCCAAAATAAACAAATGGGATTTAATGCCAGGGATGTTGATGTGTCAAGAGAACGATTTGCCATTTGTAAACAAAAAATTGAAGGGCATTGAATATTTTATTGTGGCAAATAATGATAAAATTTTAAAATTTGCAGAAAAGAAAGTTAAAGAAAGCATATTAAAATTCTCAGTTAATAAACAAAAATAAAACAAAATTTTTTAAAATATTGTACTTCTATATGAGTTATTTTTAAAACTTTTTTTCAATAAAATTTTCTTGTTAAGAAGAACCAACTATCTTGCATTTACATACAATAGATTGTGAGTAAAAAAGTAATTCAAAAGAGGAAAAGATGGCTAGGTTTTTAATTCATGGTGGGCGTAAACTCTTCGGTGAGTTGAATATTACGGCTGCCAAAAATGCGTATTTGCCTATATTGGCAGCATGCGTGCTTTGTAATAAGAAAATAATTTTACATAACTATCCATATTATACAGACACAGAAAGCATGTGCAGAATATTAGAATGTTTGGGAGCAAATATAAACAAAGAAGGTGGTGATTTGGTTGTGGATCCGTCAACTATTACTTCTTGGAACATTGAAAGTGAATTGGCTTCTCTTGTGCGCTCTTCTATTTTTATGCTAGGACCAATTTTAGGTAGGTTTAAAAAGGCAAGAGTGGCTTATCCTGGTGGATGTGAAATAGGTGCAAGGCCTATTGATATACATTTGGCAGGTTTTAGAAAACTTGGTGTTAAAATAAGTGAAAGGCATGGATATATTTATTGTGATGCTTCACAAATGAAGCCTGGAAAAATTGTTTTAGATTTTCCAAGTGTTGGAGCGACAGAAAGTTTGATGATGGCTAGCGTTTTGCTAAAAGGTGAAACGGAAATTTTAAATCCTGCACGTGAACCAGAAATAGTTGATTTGCAAAATTTTTTAATAAAGTTGGGTGCAAAGGTTTATGGCGCTGGAACTAACAAAATTCTAATAAAAGGTGTGGAAAAATTAAGCGGTGGAGAATATGATCCTATCAAAGATAGGATTGTGGCAGGTACATATATGATCGCTACCGCTATGTGCGGTGGAGATGTTACGTTCAAAGGTGTGGGAGCCGAACATCTTGCGTCTTTAATTGATAAATTGGATAAAACTGCTTGCAAGATATATGCGAAAGGTGATAAAATTAGGGTGCAAGCAGATGGAAAGCCCTTGTCTTTGGGGAAAATCGAAACTTCAGTTTATCCTGGTTTGCCAACCGATTTGCAAGCACAGATTTTGGCTTTGCAGACTGTAAGTAAAGGGAGCAGTATGGTTTGCGAAAACGTGTTTGAATCAAGATTTAAGCACGTGCCAGAACTTGTCAAAATGGGAGCTGACATACATATAAAAGACAGGGTCGCCTTTGTTAGAGGTGTTGATAAACTTTATGGAGCTTCTGTGAGTGGAATGGAACTGAGGGGAACTGCATCTTTAATACTTGCTGGTTTGGTGGCAGAAGGATACACGACGGTTTCAGGTTCTAAACACATCGACAGAGGATATCATCAAATTGAAAAAGAATTAGCGAGTTTAGGCGCAGATATAGAAAGGGTGGAAGATTGAAAAAAAAGTGGATAATCGCTTTAAGTTGCATCTTGGTGGTCGTGCTGACTATTGTAATTTTGTCATTCACTCTTTTTACTGTTCAAAATGTCCAAATAGATATGAGGACAAGCTCTGAAAATTCATATACGGCAGACGAGGTTTTAAATGCTTCTGGGTTAAATAAAGGGCAAAACATAATTTTTTTAAACAAAGATGAAGTTACGGACAAGCTGGAGCAAGCTTATCCATATATTGAAGTAATAAATGTAGAGACTAAATTTCCTCATACATTGGTTTTCCATATAGCAGAAAGAGTAGGATTTTATGCCATTAAAAGTGGAGATAATTTTTTAAAACTTGATAAAGACTTAAAAGTTTTGGAAATTTGTGAAAGCGCAGACGGATTAATCTTGCTCGATGGCGAATTAAATTTGTCTGTCGGTGAGTTTGCAGAAATCGAAGGACTAAAAGAGTTCTATGACGCTGTTTTATCAAACAATAGGACGCCCAAGCAGGCACTATCGACGTTCAAAATTATAGAATTTTTTCAAAGCGAAAATGAAATTTATCATACAATGGAAATGGGACTAAAACTAACTTTGTATTCTGGCAGAGAGGTGTTTTTGCACAATTATTCATCCTTTTTAGCTGAAAAGGTCGCAAAATTTTATGCTGTTTTGAGTGAAATCTATTCTTTGGTTGGCAAATTGGACGAAGAAGTAGTAAAATCTAGTCAAATACACATAAACAATTATATTGGCTCTGCGCAGGAAGGACAAAACTGTTACTTTTATCTTACATATCAAGGTGAAAGAGTGAGCATATGAAAATGTATGCATAAAAATAAATATTTATAAATTTTGTTTGACAAATTTATATTTATGGTTTAAAATAAAGGCAGGTGAACAAATGAAATCAAAGCAAGTAGTCGTTTTAGAGATAGGATCATCACAGCTTAGGGTGATAGTTGCAAAGCCTGGGCTGAATAATTCTTTGTTCGTCAAAGATTTGGCTATAAAAAATTATGATGGATATTATCAAGGGGAATTTGTAGAACCTTCAAAGCTCGCACCCGTTCTTTTTGACCTTTTTAATTCAATCGATTTTTTAAGAAATAAATATTACAAAAAGCTTTTTGTCGCATTGCCTGCCGAGATGACTAGCGTTCAACTTGCTACTTCTTCAATAAATGTAGAGGGTTTAGGCAGAGTTACTAGAAACGATATGGAGCTCTTAAATTTGCAGGCACTTGAAAAAACAAAGTCGCCAGAAATTGAGGTTGTAAACTCGTCATCATTAGGATATTTTATAGATGATGTAAAAGTAATGGATCCCGTTGGCAAAAAGGGTAGAAATTTATCAGCAGAATTTTCAATCATCACTTGCCAAACAAAATTGATAAAAAATTTTAATACGATATTGGCAGATTTAGGTTTTATTAATGTTGAATATATAAGCGAGCCTTTGGCATCTGCGCTATGTGTGGTTCCAGAAGAAGAGAGAGAAGACGGCGCTCTCGTTGTTGATGTCGGGCATTTAACAACAAGTGTTTCTTATGTAAAAGGAAATGGTTTGACAAATCTGACTTCATTCTCTATCGGTGGGGGGCATATCACTAGCGATTTATGTGAAGCTTTTGATCTTTCTTTTGAAAATGCTGAAAAGCTCAAAAAGATGGTTGTTATTTCGGTGGAGGCTCAGCCACTTGATTATTATGATTTGATTACCGTGGAAGGCAAAGTCGAAAGAATTTTGCAAGACGATGCAAACAAAGTCGTCTCATACAGGCTAGAGACGATAGCATCAGCAATCAATCAGTGCTTGATTATGCAGGGTATTTCACTTGTGAACTACATACCTATTTATTTGATAGGCGGAGGAATAAGTAAAATTAAAGGAGGGAAGGATTTTCTTGCAAAATGCATAAGCAAAAATATTTCCTATGGCAAAGCACCATTCCCGGGATTAAACAAGCCAGAAGAGGCAGTTGTATATTCTGTGGCAGACTTTGCCCTTAAAAATTGTGATTAAACGCAAATTTGCTTGCAAATAATGCGAAAATCAATTATAATTTTCATAAATAGGAGACGGATATGGAAAACAACAACAATAATGTTACCTCATTTGCTAAAATTAAAGTCGTTGGCGTTGGCGGTGGTGGAAACAATGCTGTCAACAGAATGATTGAGGCAGGTGTTGACTCAGCTGAATTTGTAGCGGTGAACACCGATAAGCAAGCCTTGGTAGTAAGCAAAGCACCAGTTAGATTGCAAATTGGTGAGCGCCTTACAGGAGGACTTGGGGCTGGCGGTATACCTGAGGTAGGACAAAAATCGGCAGAGGAGAGTAAGGAGCATATAACTGAAATGCTTAAAGGAGCTCATCTAGTTTTTATCACTGCTGGTATGGGTGGTGGAACAGGAACTGGTGCAGCACCTGTTGTTGCTAGAATTGCGAAAGAAATGGGTATACTTACAATCGCAGTGGTGACCAAGCCTTTCGCATTTGAAAGTAGGGTTAGAGCAGAAAATGCAAACAAGGGTATTGAAGAATTAAAAAAATATGTTGATACGATGGTTATCATACCAAACGAAAGACTTTTCCAAATCGTTCCTAAAAAGACTCCTATTCTAGAAGCTTTTAGATATGCCGATGATGTTTTGCGTCAAGGTATACAAGGAATATCAGATTTGATCGCAAAACCGGGACTTATAAACCTTGATTTTGCTGACGTTAAAACTATTATGCAAAACAAAGGGCTTGCACATATGGGCATAGGTCATGGTAAAGGGGAAAACAAAGCTTTGGAAGCTGTTAAACAGGCAGTTGCTAGCCCTCTTATTGAAACGACTATTGAAGGTGCAAAAGGATTGCTCTTGAACGTAAAAGGTGGCATAGATTTAACTCAAGAAGATGTTAGCGAAGTTGCTATGCTTGTTCAAGAGGTTATTGATCCAAGTTGTGTTGTTATTTTTGGTAATAGCATTGATATGGATATGAATGACGAACTTGAAGTAACTATCATAGCGACGGGATTCCCAAATCCAGAAGAAAAACCTAAAGATGAAGTTGCCGAAGAAGCCCGAGATTTTAATCCTGACTTTGCAGAAAAAGAAGGGGTAAAAGGCCTTGGCTCACTTAAAAATATGCAAGAGCAACAAAAAGCGGAAGTATCTATAAAAAAAGACGACAATGTGGCTTCTTCACGAGTGGATGTAGACGCTTCCGTTCCTGCTTGGTTAAGACAACTGAGGAGCAAAAAGAAGTAAAATCAATAATATTTCAAAACAACAATCAAATCAAATTTAAAAACGCAGATTGTTTTTAAATAGCAAGATTATTGGCTGTTGAGTTTAAAATCGTATGATGAGATTTTACTTTTTTAAAAGAATAATTAAAAATAAATTTTATAAACAAACGCCTTTTACAAGGCGTTTTTTTATTGCAAAAATTTTGAATTCTACAAAATGGAACATTATTTACTTCAACTCGCGAAATTTTTATTATGATTTTTTCGTTGCATAATTTAAAATTGCGTTAGTCAAAAAGGAGAAGCAATGGAAATAGTCATTGAATATGCTTTTGTTGTTAATATGGTAATGAATTATTTTATTATCAAATCTTGCGCAAAGCTTTTTAAAGTTAAGCCTAAATGGTGGTTTGTTAGTTGTTTGTTTGCAAGCATAATGGCTATTGTCATGCCACTTTTTAATTTTCCTATTTTAGTTCAAATTCTTGCTACCGTTTTGGTTGGTATAATCATGACTAGTATTAGCTTTCCCGTTAAGACTTTTAAAGATTTCTTTTTTTACGGATTCGGTTTAATTTTCTTAACTTTTGTCTTTGGCGGAGCTTGTTATATGATAACTGGTTGGTTTGGCGCTCTTAGCACTTTTATCGTGTGTTTAATTAGTGCTTTTATATATATGTTTGCTTCAATGCTTTTTGTAAGGTTATCAAAGAAACGTGTAATCGACAGTTTTACTTGTAGCGTTCAAATTAAATGTAAAGATAAGGTTGTTGAAGAGATTGGATATTTTGACACGGGAAATGTGCTGTATGACCCAATTACATCCGCGCCAATTGTGTTGATATCAAAACAAGTCTTTGAAAAAATAGTTGGTGAAGATTATTTGTATTATTTACTTAAAAAGGAAAAAGCGAAAAAACTTCCTTACGGACATTTTGTAAATGTCGGTTCAGCAATATCATGCGGTGAAATGTTGGTGTTTATGGCAGACAAACTCACTATATCTGAAAAAGGTCAACATGCAAAAATATTCAAAAACACATTGTTGGGACTTAGCATGGCAGACTTTTCAAAAAATTTAAATTCGGGAGTTTTGCTTCATAGCAGTCTTGCTTAAACGGAGGTGAATATGAAACAGCTTTTATATTTAATAAAATCATTTTTTTGGAAAATATTTTGCAAAAAAAATTTTTCGTCAGTTAAAGGTATTGTTTGTTTTATTTGTGGCAATGAGGCTCTTCCATTGCCTCTCGATGCTGAAGAAGAAAAAATTTTGGTGAGGCAAGCAGAACAAGGTAGTGAATTTGCAAAGGAAAAACTAATTGAGCATAATTTACGACTTGTTGTTTATATTGCAAAGAAATTTGAAAACACTGGCATTGAATTTGAAGATTTAATTTCTATTGGTTCGGTCGGTCTTATAAAAGCTGTGAAGACCTTTCGCAGTGATAAAAATATTAAGCTTGCAACGT
Organism: uncultured Clostridia bacterium; assembly: GCA_944350225.1. Lineage (GTDB taxonomy): Bacteria > Bacillota > Clostridia > Christensenellales > UBA1242 > Caccovivens. Next base: position 7,948 of record CALVOH010000026.1, read on the forward strand.
ATGCATCTAGATGTATTGAAAACGAACTCTTGATGCAACTTAGAAAACTTTCGAAGGTTAAAGGTGAGGTAAGTCTTGATAAGCCTTTGTCAGAAGATGGCGAAGGTAATCAACTGTTACTTGCTGATATAATGGCAAGCGAAACCGATGAAATATCTTCTTCTATGGACAGCTCTGCTGATAAAGAAATATTGTGGCAAATATTAGGGAGGTTGGAAAGACGCGAACAAGAAATCATGATTTTGCGTTTTGGATTGGAAGGCAAAGATGAACTCACTCAAAAAGAAGTCGCAGACAAACTTGGAATAAGTCAAAGTTATATTTCTAGAATAGAAAAAAAGATTTTGGTAAAAATGAAAAAAGAATTGTCAAAACTTAATTATTAAAAATTGTTAATTAATTCTGCAAAAATTAATAAAATTTAGTAAAAATGGACTTTGTTTATCGAAATTTGTCATAAATTCCGTGTTGAGAATAAAAGCTTGTGTTTGGGAGAAAATCTTTTTTGGAGGATTTTTCTATGTCCAACAAAGTTTTGATTTCAGGAATAAACACCGCATATTTACCAAAATTGTCAAATGATGACATTTTGAATTTAATGAAAAAGGTCAAATCCGGAGATGAGTTTGCTAGGGAGGCATTTGTAGTTGCAAATTTAAGGCTTGTTCTGTCAGTAGTTCAACGATTTTCAGGAAGATCTGATAAAGCTGATGATATGTTTCAAGTGGGTTGCGTCGGACTTATGAAAGCCATTGACAATTTTGATGAAACCTTAAATGTGCGTTTTTCAACATATGCAGTGCCTATGATTGTTGGTGAGATAAGAAGATTTTTAAGAGATAATAATTCTGTAAGAGTTTCTAGATCTCTTAGGGATATAGCATATAAGTCCTTGCAGGCAAAAGAAACGCTTTCAAAGGACAGCATAGTCGAACCAACAGTAGAAGATATCGCAAATTATTTAAATATTCCAGCAAAAACTATAACCTTTGCTTTGGATGCCATTAGTGATACGATTTCTTTGTCAGATCCTGTTTATTCGGACGGCGCAGATACTATAGAATTGCAAGATCAGCTTTCAAATTTAAAAGACAGTGATGAGAGTCTTTATGAAAAGATAGCTATAAAGGACGCTATAAAAAAACTTGCTCCAAGAGAAAAGCAAATTTTGATTTTAAGATATTATATTGGCAAAACGCAAATGGAAGTCAGTGAAGAAGTTGGCATATCTCAGGCGCAAGTGTCAAGATTAGAAAAAAACGCATTAAAGGCTATAAAAGAAAAAATAGACGGTTAAGTCGAAAATTGTCATTTTGAAAGATATTTGTTCATATATCTAAATCAATGGAAACTTCATTTATGGAATTAAGGTGCAAAGAGGTCGTCAATGTCGTTGATGGTCGAAGGTTAGGGCATATAATAGATGTAGCTCTAAATCTTTCAAATGGCTGTGTAACGGGAATAATTGTTCCAGGCGAAAAGTCGTTTTGGAATGTTTTTAAATCGGGTGCAGAATTTTTTATTCCATTAAATCAAATAGTCAAGGTCGGTGAAGATGCTATACTAGTTCAAATTTATGGAGGCTCTCCAAATCAAAACCCATACATTTTAAGTGATAAAAAAAATTAAGTTGCTTTTTGCAACTTAATTTTTTATAAATCTTGTAGCAACTTTTTGAAGCTTTCGATGTCTTTAAATTGTTTGTAAACAGAGGCAAATCTAACATAAGCGACGTCGTCTAATTTTTTTAGATGTTCCATTACAAGTTCGCCAATTCTTGAAGATGCTACTTCTTGCGAAAAATTGTTTTGTAATGTTTTTTCTATATCCATAGCCACTTGTTCGATTTGTGAAAGCGAAACAGGTCTTTTTTCACAAGCTTTTATAATGCCATTTTTTATTTTATTTATGTCAAAAGGTTGTCTGCTTCCATCAGATTTTATCACTAAAATTGGCATAACTTCCACAGTCTCGTATGTCGTAAAACGCTTTCCACATCGTAAGCATTCGCGTCTTCTTCTTATTGAATTTGTTTCGTCATTTGATCGAGAGTCGAGAACTTTGCTTTCTTCTCCTCCACAATATATACATCTCATTTGTTTTCTCCTTGTTTTAACAATACCATATATAGCAAAAAAAAGCAACAAAATTTTCTTAAAGGTTTTAAAAAGTTGCAACAAATAATATATATTTTTTATGTTATCTTTGACTCAGGTAAAATTGAATAAAAAGTTTTGTATTTGTGGATATCAAAATCTTACAGATAAAATATTGCGTAGAATATGCGATTTGGGTTTAACAGAAGGGCAAAGCGTTCGTGTAAAAGCCAAATCATTACTAAAAAAAGCCTTGCTCATCGAAGTAAGAGGTTATGAGTTGACTATTAAGGCAGATATTGCGAGTGGAATAATTGTAAAATGAAAAAGCGTAATTTTTGTGAAAAAGAGCATTTTGAAGAGATTTTGCTTGTAGGAAATCCCAACACAGGCAAAACGACTCTTTTTAATCTTTTAACAAAATCAAATGAGCATGTAGGAAATTGGCATGGGGTAACCGTTGAGCAAAAAGGTAAAAACTTTTCTTGCTTTGACAAAACTTTTCGTTTAGTCGACTTGCCTGGTATCTATTCATTAAGTGCACTTAGTTATGAGGAACAGGTGGCTATTGATTATATTAAGACGCATAGTAAAACAAAAATTATCAATATATGTGATCAAAACAATATTGAGAGAAATCTTTCATTGACATTAGGATTGTTGGAATATGGCTTGGACATTGTTTTAGTAGTGAATTGTATGGACAAACGCCCACTTTGTAAGATAGATTTTAAAAAATTGTCAGATTTATTAAATATCCCCGTTGTTTCAATAAACGCGAAAAATGGGGACAACATTAATAAATTAAAAAAAATATTGTTGCAACCTTTTAAAATAGCCTCTCAGCCTAGTTATGTTTCTTCGCTGGCAAAAATGGTGCCTTTTGATCTTAAAGTAAATAATAAAGAGTTTTATTCGATTAAATTGTTAGAAAAAGATGAAAAAGTGTGTGATGAGCTAAAATTAGATTTAACAAAAGACAAGTTGTTTGACAGTTCCATTCAGTTGGTGGCAAATGTAAGGTATGATTTTATTGAGAATATTAAATCTCAATGTTTTAAGCATTCTGGAAAAGTGTATGGAGAGAGTAAAATAGATAAGATTTTGTTAAATCGATTTTTAGCTTTTCCACTGTTTTTATTAATACTTTGTGGCGTGTTTTATTTAACTTTTTTTTCACTCGGGAAATGGCTTTCAGAAGCGTTGACTGCATTGCTGGATAGTTCAATTGGCAAAGTGGTCGCCGATCTTTCTGCTTCAATCTTTGGTAAGTCAAGTTGGATATATGGTTTAATGACAGAAGCTTTGATTGGAGGAGTTGGAACGGTTCTATCTTTTTTGCCCCAGGTTGCGTTGCTGTTTTTATTTTTGTCCTTTTTAGAGGATAGTGGTTATCTTTCTAGGGTGGCGTTTGCATGTGAGGATATATTTGGCAAATTAGGGCTCTCGGGCAAAAGCGTCTATTCTTTGCTGATGGGCTTTGGCTGTTCTACCTCCGCTATACTGACAGCGCGCAATATGGATGATAAAAAAGCAAAAATTAAAACGGCGATGCTTACGCCTTACATGAGCTGTAGTGCAAAATTTCCAATTTACGTAGTCATTGGTGGCGCTTTTTTTGGTGCTAACAACGTTTTCGTGATTTTAGGATTGTATATTTTAGGGCTTATTATCGCGTTGTTATTGAGTTTGATTTATGAAAAAACCATTTTAAAAAGTAAAGAGCAATCTTTTATATTAGAATTTCCTCCGTATCGTTTTGGTGGTGTTAAGAGGATAGCAAATGTTTTATGGGATAATATTAAAACATTTTTAATAAGAGTTGGTTCGCTTTTGATCGCTATGAATGTAATAGTGTGGCTACTTGCCAATTTCAGTTTTTCTTTTAGCTATGTGCCATGCAATAGCGGGACTAGTATGCTTGAAAGTTTAGGAAAATTTTTGGCCCCTATTTTTATACCACTTGGCTTTGGTTCTTGGGGGGTGGCAAGTGCGCTTATCGCTGGAATTGTGGCGAAGGAGGTTATCATCTCGTCCATTGCTATGTTTAATCTTGCATCAAACATGTCGGATATTTCAGCATCGCTTGTAAATCCTGCGAGCGTAGTATTTTTTGCTTCGCCGTCGGTGGCACTTTCCTTTTTGGTTTTTTGTCTATTGTATTGCCCATGTTTGTCGTCTATGGCGGTATTAAAACAGGAGATAGGTAGAAAATGGACGTTTTTTGCTGTGATCGTTCAGTTTTGCTTGGCATATTTGACTACACTTTTTGTTTACAATTTAGCTCTTGCGTTTGAAAAGTTCGGTTTTGCGAAAGTGCTACTGTTTTTACTTTTACTTATCTTAATCGTCATTTGTATTTTAAAGGTGGTTTCTTTATTTAAAAAATCCCGATCTTGTCGGGGTTGTAATAAATGTAAATAGAGGTAAAGATGTTTAAATGTTCATATATAAAACTAAAAATTTAAATAAATAAAGATCACGGTTTATTGAAGGGAGAATAATGTGTGCAATATTTTTATAAACTTAAAGAAATTTTTGCCAATTTATTTTCGACTAATTCGTCACAAAAGAGTATTCTGCCATCTAGGAATTCTATAATATAACCATTTTCTGCTTTGCTGTGTCGATAAACCCGTTTTTTGTTTATAAAATATTGCAAAAATGATTTGTCCTCAGAAACATTATTTGGAGCTGGCGTTTTCGCGTAAAAATAATCTATATTGTCGTCGTTTAAAAATTCTTTTAATTTTTCACCTGACTTATCTATGTATTCTGCACCGTTAAAAGAAAAGATAAAAGAAGTGTTTGACACTTTAAAGAATTCAATATCTTCAACATTTATGTTTTGTATTTCGTTATCGCTTTCGTTTTCCATAATTTCTCCTCTTATTTAAATTATAATTTTAATTTACTAGATTGTCAATACTTGTGTAGGATTTATATAAAAATGTTTTTAAACAATTCTAAAAAAAATTTGTTTGTTTGATTTTGCTTTGCTTTTATTGTTAATAAAAAAGCCACGTGTTTACGTGACTAAAATTTGAATAAGTATTAAAACTTTTTTATCTGCGACTTAAACCATCTGATTCTAAATCTATTACTGAGTCGCATATGATTTTTTTGCCGTTTGTTAATTCTACAACAAACTCATCCCCAGTGTTTTTTACTGAATTTATAAAGTTTTTGTTAATAAAATAATTTATTATGGAAACGATTTCGCCTTGATAAGAATTTTCAATAGATGCTTGTAAAATCTTACTATTTTTTATAAAATTGTAAGAAGTTTGTGGGGGATAATCAAAATATTCTAGACCATTAACTGATAAGCTGTATGATGATCCTTCCATTTTAAAATATTCGATGTCGTTTATTGAAACATCATTTGATAATCTATTAATATCTTGACGTGTTGTGTTGTAATCTGAAATCATACTTTGTTCTCCTAACATCTTATATTTTAATAAAGATAATGCTTTTTGTCAATATGTTTATATAATTTTTTTTGTAAATTTATTTAAATTATAATTATGTTTGGTGTTTTTATGTTGTTATGATAGAATATCTTCATGGGAAAACCTATTGTTGCTGTCGTTGGAAGACCAAATGTTGGTAAAAGCACTTTTTTTAACAAGATTTGTGGCAAAAGAATAAGTATAGTCGATGATGCCCCTGGTGTAACAAGGGACAGAATTTATGCTGACGCAGAGTGGGCTGGAAGAGAATTTACGCTTATTGACACAGGGGGATTAGATCCTAAAAGCGGAGATGTCTTTCAAAAAGAGATAGCCCAGCAGGCAGAAATCGCTATGGAAATAGCGACCGTGATAGTAATGTTGGTCGATGCTAAATCGGGAGTAACTCTTGCAGATGAAATGTTAGCAAAAAAATTAAGATCGTCGAAAACCCCTGTCGTATTGGTTGTAAACAAACTTGACAGGTTTGAAAAGGAAGACACTTATGATTTTTATTCGCTTGGTCTAGGTGCACCTTTGCCTTTGTCTTGTGAGCAATCCAAAGGTATTGGTGATGTGCTTGATGAAATAGTGAAATTTTTTCCAAAAAAAGATGAGCAAGCCGATGAAGAGGAAACGATTAAGATTGCCATTGTTGGAAGACCAAATGTTGGCAAAAGCAGTATTATAAATCGTTTGCTTGGCCAAAAAAGAGTTGTTGTGAGCGACGTTGAAGGCACAACACGTGATTC